>JAUWAH010000211.1 GCA_030602145.1 Desulfobulbus sp. | reverse complement strand
GTCCCGACGCCGTATCCTCCTGGTTTTCCTGCTGATCCGGGCCACCGGCGCCAAGCTCAATGAGATCCTCCGCCTCGACCCGTTCACCGATATCCAGGGCCAAACCGTCTGTATTCGCGACGATGCAGCCGCCACCAACTGCATACGACGGGTTTCCATCTCCGAACCGCTCAGCCGGGAAATTCAGGAAACCTTGACCGACCCCGAGATCCGCCATTCGCTCGGCCATCACTTCGCCATCGACCCCGCCTTTGTCCGTCGCAAATTCTATGAGCGGGCCGAGGCCTGCGGTCTGCCCAAACGGCTGAGCGGGCCGGAGATGATCCGCAGGGCCAGGGCAGTGGAACTGGTGCGTGGCAACATGCCGCTGCCGGCGGTGCAAAAACTGCTCGGTCATTCAACCCCCAACCTGACAACGGCCCATGTCACCTTCACGGAAGAGGAACTCCACCGGATGACCAAGCTGTTCATCGAGCGGGAATCGTCGCGAAAGACCAGTGCCAGGAATGCCTTCTTCGGCAAGATCGTCGCCATCGAACGCGGTGACGTGCAGGCCCGGGTGAACCTGGTCAACCTCGGCGGCCACCAGATTGCCTCGATCATCACTAGGGAAAGCCTCACCCGACTGGGCCTGCGGCCCGGGATCCTGGTCACCGCCGAGGTCAAGGCTCCGTGGATCATCCTCCAGCGCGGCTCGTCCCCGAACGGTTGCTCCGCCGACAACCGCCTGCCGGGTGAGGTTGTCCGCATCAACCGGGGCAAGGTGAACACGGAATACGTCATCCGCCTCGACGACAACACTGAATTGTGCGCCCTCATCTCGACTGGCAGCGGCAAGGCGCTCGGACTCGCCGTCGGTGAGACGGTCTGGGCCGTATTCAACGGCTTTGCCGTCATCCTCCACAGCGATGCATGAGCTTTGATGGTCTCGGAAAAAGTAATTTCTGTCATTTCAAGGAGCGCAGCGACGAGAAATCTCTCTTGTCTTCCCGAGATTTCTCGCTGCGCTCGAAATGACAAAACAACCGTTTTCCGACTTGTTACCAAGCCATCAACTTTGCACCCTTGTTTTTCGCCACACCGTCACCGGACGAACGTGGTTTTCTGCAACCCCATCTCTTCAAGGAGGCTTCCCATGAAAAAAATGTTGTTCCACTGTGCACTGCTGTTCTGCTGTGTCACCGTCGGTGCCATCGGCCTGGCAACGGCCGCCGACAAGGGACCGGCTGAGATCACCCTGCAGTCCACCATCGATCCGGCGCCCACCCCAAAACCATCCCTGTTCCCCCACGCGGCTCATCAGGCACGGATGGAGTGCGGCGTCTGCCATCACGGCAAGGGTCCGGACGGCAAGAAAATTGCCTACACCGAAGGGCAGGCGATCGGGAAATGCGAGTCCTGTCATAACAGCGGTGCCGGCATGCCCGACAAACTCAGCACCTTCAAGAATGCGGGCCACGCCCTCTGCCAGGACTGTCACCGGAAAACCAAGCCGGAACTGGCCAAGTGTAACGTCTGCCATAAGTGATACACACCTGGCAAGGAGAAGAACGGCTGTTTCAGCCTTTCGATCGCACCTGGAACTCTCCTGAATAATAGAGAAATTTATATTCGCAGCGTTCCTCGAAATGACAGAAATCCACATCTGCTCAGCCGTCGGCGGGGCGTCTGTTGCCGACGTCCCGCTGCACCTTCGCATGCCGCGTTCCCCGTCAGTAGAATGCCGATGGAATAAAAACCACTTGGTGGTGGTTGTACTGCTGATGGCCAGAGGGGATTCTCTATACTTTTCCCCCGTCCTGGGGTAGGATGGCATCCAATGAGCGCAGGACGCCGGTTGTTTTCCCGGCGCCCCGGCGTTCTTTTCTCAACCACGGAAGCCCTCCTGATGGTCCTCGCTCCCGCCACCAGAATCGCCGCCAAGACCACGCTTTGGTACCTGATCTGTGCCTTGCTTTGGATCTGGCTCTCGGATGGATTCATCCTCCTGTTCATCGCCGAAGCCGAGGCCATTTCCGCCGCCCAGACCGTCAAAGGGTGGATCTTCGTGGCTGTTACTTCGCTGATTCTCTTTCTGGCCTGCCGCAGTGAGATGGTCCGGTATGACCGAACCCGTGCCGCTCTTGAGACCAACGAACAATACCTGGCCAGCATCTTCCGGGCTGCGCCCACCGGTATCGGGGTGGTGAGGAATCGGGAAATCGTGACGGTCAACGACCGGATCTGCGCCATGACCGGATACGACCGCCAGGAACTGATCGGCCGCAACACCCGCCTGCTCTACCCCACCGACGAGGATTACGATCTCGTCGGCAAGGAAAAGTACCGCCAGATCAGTGTCCAGGGGACGGGAACGGTGGAAACGCGCTGGCAGTGCCGGGGCGGCGCGATCATCGATATCCTCCTCAGTTCCACCCCCATCGATCCCGACAACCTGATCGCAGGGGTCACCTTCACCGCCGTGGACATCACCGCCGCCAAACAGAATGAACGCGCCGTCCGGGAAAGCGAGGAGCGGTATCGGTCCCTGGTCGAACTGGCAGTCGACGGCATCCTTTTGGGTGACCATGGCGGCATCATCACCGAGGGCAACTCCTCCATGTGCACCCTGCTGGGCATGGAACGCGAGGCGTTCGTCGGCAGACACATCAGCGAACTGCCGTTCACCGCCGAAAGCATGGCTGCGGCGCCTTTTCGCTTCGACCTGCTCCGCCAGGGCAAGGTGGTGGTCAGCGAACGGTCGCTGCGCCATCCGGACGGTTCGATCCGCACCTTCGAAATGCGAACCAAGATGATGCCCGACGGTTCCTATCAGTCGATCTTCCGCGACATCACCGAACGACTGCGCACCGAGCAGGCCCTGCGGGAAAGCCGGGAAAAATTCGCCCTTGCCTTTGCCGCCAGCCCTGACGCGGTCAACATCAACCGCATGGCCGACGGGCTGTACGTGGAAATCAACAAGGGGTTCACCGACCTGACCGGGTTCAGTCGCGAAGATGTGGCCGGCAAGACATCCCTCGAAATCGACATCTGGCACGATCCCGAAGATCGAAGGCGCATGATCGAAACACTGCGCAACCGGGGATGTTGCGACAATCTCGAAGCCGTTTTTCGGCGCAAGGACGGCTCCCTGGCTACCGGCCTGCTCTCGGCCCGGCCCCTGATGCTGGACAATGAGCCCCACATCATCTCCATCACCCGCGACATCAGCGGCCGCAAAGCGGCCGAGGCCGACCTGCACCGGCTCAAGGTGGCTATTGAGCAGGCCGGCGAGGTGATCGTGATCACCGACACGCAGGGCGACATCCTCTACGCCAACCCCGCCTTCACGCGGGTGACCGGGTACGGGGTCGACGAAGTCCTCGGCCATAATCCACGCCTCCTCAAAAGCGGCGAGCACGACGATTTGTACTATGATGAGATGTGGTCGACCATCAGCGGCGGCCGGACCTGGTCGGGCCGGATCGTCAACCGGAAAAAGGACGGCACCCTCTACACCGAAGAAGCTACCATCTCACCGGTGTTCGACCATCGGGGCTCTATCGTCAACTTCGTTGCCATCAAGCGCGACATCACCGCTCAACACAAGCTGGAGGCCCAGTATCTGCAAGAGCAGAAGATCGAATCTCTCGGCCGGCTGACCGGCGGAGTAGCCCACGATTTCAACAATATCCTGGCGGTGATCATCGGCTATGCCGAAATGGCCCTGGAAAAAACCGAACCCGGACATCGGGTGCATGCCGACCTGCTGCGGATCCATGAAGCGGCCCTGCGCTCGGCCGACATCGTCCGCCAGTTGCTTGCCTTTTCCCGCAAGCAGACCATTGCCCCGAAAATAATCGACCTCAACGGGCTGGTGGCCGACATGTTGAAGATGCTCAGGCGGCTGATCGGCGAGGCCATCGACCTGGTCTGGGTGCCTGCCATGGACCTGCCGCCGGTCAAAATCGACCCGGCCCAGGTCGACCAGATCCTGGCCAACCTCTGCGTCAATGCCCGCGATGCCATCGACGGGGCCGGCACCATCACCATCCGCACCGAACGGGCTGATCTCGATCATACTTTCTGCGCCCTCCATCCGGCGACCGAGCCGGGCGAATATGTTATTCTGGCTGTCACCGACACCGGGTGCGGCATCGAGCCGGACCTGCTGGAAACCATCTATGAACCGTTTTTCACCACCAAGGGAATCTTCGGCACCGGCCTGGGCCTGTCCACCGTCTACGGCATCGTCAGCCAGAACGGTGGCGCGGTGGTCGCCGACAGCGCCGTGGGCAGGGGCACCACCTTTTCCGTCTACCTGCCGGCAGCCGTGTCGGGTTCGGTGATCGAGGAAAAGGGAGCGGCACAGCCAACCCGGTTCGGCCAAGGGGAAACGGTGCTGGTGGTCGAAGACGACCCGGGCATTCTCTCCCTCACCCGGATCATGCTGGAGCGGCTGGGCTACCGACCACTGGCCGCCTCGACGGCCGAAGAGGCCCTCCGGTTGGCCGAATCCGTCGCCGGCCGCCTCGATCTCCTGCTCACCGACGTGATCATGCCGGGCATGAACGGCAAGGAACTGGCCGATCGTTTGACCGGCCCCCATCCCGGCCTGAAGGTTCTCTACATGTCTGGGTATACGGCCGACGTGATCGCCGACCACGGCATTCTCGAACCCGAGGTCCGTATGCTGCACAAACCCTTTGCCATCAATGATCTGTCGGTGGCCGTGAGGAGAGCGTTGGAGGGCTGAAGAACGGAGATGTGGCGGATCAGACTTCGAACTGGAGGCGGCGATACTGGATGGCCTCGGCCACATGGGCGGTGGCCGGGACCTCGACACCGGCAAGATCGGCGATGGTCAGGGCGATTTTGAGGATGCGATGGTAGGCGCGCGCCGAAAGTCCCAGGCGGGTGATCGACTGGTTGAGCAGGTCGGCCGAGGCACCATCGAGGCGGCACCACCGTTTGACCTCCTTGGCGCTCATCTGGGCATTGCAGTAGAGCCTGCCGGTCCCGGCGAACCGCTGGCGCTGGCGCGCCCTGGCCAGGTTGACCCGGTCGCGGATGGCGGCCGAGGACTCGCCGGCGGGCTGGCCGATCAGCTCCTTGACCTGAACCGCCGGCACTTCGACGTGCATGTCGATGCGATCCAACAGCGGCCCGGACAGACGGCTGCGGTAGCGCTGCACCTGTAGGGGATTGCAGGTGCAGGCGCGGACCCGATCGCCCAAAAAACCGCAGGGGCATGGATTCATGGCTGCCACCAGCATGAACCGGGCCGGAAAGTTAAGGCTGGTGGCCGCTCGGGCGATGGTGAC
>JAUWAH010000372.1 GCA_030602145.1 Desulfobulbus sp. | reverse complement strand
ACCGGCATGCCGATCCGCGCCGAGAACTTGCTCGAGCCGATGCCAAGGAGGAGAAGGATGCCAATAATGAAGAGAATCATGTTAATAGAAAACATAACTGTTCCAACGGGGTAGAATAAAACAAATCCAACCGGCATCCTTTGGTTAGGAAAAGGCAAGGACCATTGACGCATCACTTATTACCGTAAATACAATCATCCGCACTAAGAAAAGGAATTTCCTTGTCCGAAAGCCTCTTGGCTGTTACCGGATGCTCCGGGGAGGATGGGAGGCCGACACGCGGGGTTTCCTCATGGGGGTCGGGTCGCCACAGTGATGCCGTAGCGTGCTTTGGAGCACAGAGCATCCATAGGCTCCGATTGATTTTGTTCTTTGATGCGAGGGGGATGTTGGTGGATCCAGGTCGCTGATGTTCTGCTTGCAAATGGAGGGGCCAGAGGTAGAATGAACCGTCTTTTTCGCGACCTCTCCACAGCGCTTGAATAGGGATTCTTCCTCCGGACGGTGCGATGAACAGACCGAACTTGATACACAATCACGCCTCGTATGCGTTGAAGAAGATCAGGTCGGCTTGTGTGGATCTGGTCCCGATTGTCGCGGTGGTCGCCTTCGTCCAGTTCGTGATCATTCGCAAGCCGCTGCCCAATCTGAACGAGATCCTGTTGGGCGCCGTGCTGGTGGTCATCGCCCTCGGCCTGGGCCTTTCGGCCATGGTGCCCGGCCGCACCCGGCCATCGACGGCTTCGGCCTGATCGCCTTTGCACGTCTTTTTCCGATCATCGCCGGCCTCGGTTACGGCCAGTACGCCCAGTGGTCGATCACCAGGGTCCGGAAAATTCAACAGGGAGCATTATCATGAAATTCAAGGTCATCCTCGCCTCGGTCAAGACGGATATCACCGACACCGTGGTTGATGCCGCCAGGGCGGCCGGCGCCACCGGCGCCACCGTCATCCCAGGGCGCGGCACCGGCATGCGGGAGGCGAAAACCTTTTTCGGCCTCAGTCTGGAGGCGCCCACCGACATCGTCATGCTGCTTCTTGAGGAGCATATCGTCCGGCAGGTGCTCGCCGCCATCGCCGCCGCCGGCAAATTCGACCAGCCGGGCACGGGGATCGCTTTTGTCCTGCCGGTGGAATCGGTGGTCGGCCTGGAGAGCCAGTTGGAGCGGTTCAAGCAGGAGGTGCGGGGCCAGTATTTCTAAGATGCTGAGCCCCGATGGAAAGTCACAGTGAACAGGGAGCGGATCATGAACATCTCGCCCTACACCATCGTCCGCGACAGGGATGTGATGAGCAGCCGCATTGTCTCCATCGACGGCATGGCCACCGCCAGGAAGGCAGCCGCCCTTATGCGGGCGGAGCGGGTTCATAGCCTGCTGGTCGATAAATGCCGCCCCGACGGCGCCTGGGTCTGGCTTCGATCCAGGACATCATCAGCGGCGTCCTCATCCCACACAAACCGCTGGTCCTGGACAATGATCTCTTTCTGCGGTAAAGGACCGGCTCCAGGGTTCGCCGAAAAGCGGCGGCCATGGTCATGGCAGGCAGCGAGGCCGCACCGGGCGGCCAAGAGACCCAGCGCATGGTCGTCCATTCCATGAAACCACATCGGCCGACATGAAATATCTTCCCTCCCAACTACTGTTTCTCCTTCAGGATCGAAGGGCCCGCCGCAACATCCGTTCGCTGGCTGAATTCGCCCTCTTCCTGGTCGTCCTGGTGATCGTCTACAGCATGCTGTTTCACGTGATCATGGCCCAGGAGGATCGCGATTATTCCATAATCACCGGCTTTTATTGGACCTTGACCGTCATGTCGACCCTTGGGTTCGGCGATATCACCTTTCACAGTGATCTGGGCAAGGTGTTTTCAATCGTGGTGCTGCTTTCCGGCATCATTTTTTTCCTGGTGATGCTGCCATTCACCTTCATCCAGTTTTTTTACGCCCCCTGGCTGGAGGCGCAGAACAAGTCGCGGGTGCCGCGGCATCTGCCGCCGGAAATATACCATCACGTCGTCATCACCTGTTTCGATCCCATCGCCATTACCCTGATTCAGCGTCTCAAGCAGTACGGGCACGCCTATGTGCTGCTGACCTCCGAGGTCCAGCAGGGCCTCGATCTGGTCGATCAGGGCTACAGCGTCCTGGTGGGCGAACTCGACGATCCGGACACCTACGAGCGGGCCCGGGTGCATCAGGCGGCCCTGGTGGTGGCCCTCAACAACGACATGAAGAACACCAGCATCGTCTACACCCTTCGGGAGATTGCCCCCGATGTGCCCATCGTCGCCAATGCAGACATGGACGATTCGGTGGATATCCTGCGGCTGGCCGGATGCACCCATGTCTTCCAGTTCATGAACATGCTGGGCCAGTCGCTGGCCCGCCGCACCCTGGGCGCCCGCGCCCACGCCAACGTCATCGGCCGGTTCGAGGACCTGGTCATCGCCGAGGCACCGGCCATGCGCACCCCGCTCGAGGGGCGGACCATCAGGGATATCGGCCTCCGCCAGGCCACCGGCATCACCATCGTCGGCCTGTGGAACCGGGGCCGCTTCACCCTGCCGCATCCGGACACGGTCGTCGAAGCGAGCACCGTCCTGGTTCTGGCCGGTTCGGAGGCGCAACTGGCCTCCTATGGTGCCCATATCGGCGAACCGGAGACCACCGTGTCGGCGCCGGCCCTCATCCTGGGCGGCGGCCGGGTCGGCCAGGCGGCGGTGAGCACCCTGCGCGAGCAGGGCATGGCCTACCGCATCGTCGAGAAGAATCCGCGCGTCAGCCAGGACGGCGAGCACTGCATCGTCGGCAGCGCCGCCGATCACCAGACCCTGCTCAGAGCCGGCATCGAGACCGCTCCCTCGGTGTTCATCACCACCCATAACGACGATGTCAATATCTACCTGACCATCTACTGCCGGCGGCTGCGCCCGGACATCCAGATCATCAGCCGCGCCACCCTGGACCGCAACATCAACGTCCTCCATGCCGCCGGCGCCGACCTGGTGATGTCGCACGCCTCCATGGCCGCCAACACCATCATCAACATCCTCACCCCCGACCGGGTGCTGATGCTCACCGAGGGATTGAATATCTTCCGTTGCCGGATACACCCGGACCTGGTCGGCAAGAACCTGTTGACCAGCGGCATCCGCGAGAGCACCGGCTGCAGCGTCATCGCCATCTTCCGGGAGGGCAGCCTGCGCATCAACCCGGAACCCACGGAAATCCTTGCCGCCGAGGATGAGCTGCTGATGATCGGCACGGCGACCTCCGAGAAGACCTTTGTCGAGAAGTACCCCGACATGTAGAAGACCGGGGCTTGGCCTTGTCGTCCGATCGACTGCCAGCCCGCCGCTTTTTCTTTTCTCTGTCCTCGGCAGGATGTATAACAGATCATAAATAAAACAACAATCCGGCCCCCCGTTGCTGACCGCGGCCGGCGCATGCACTCCCTTC
>JAUWAH010000103.1 GCA_030602145.1 Desulfobulbus sp. | reverse complement strand
CCCGAGGCCTACGAGACCCTGCTGCTGGACGTGATCCGTGGCGACGCCACCCTGTTCATGCGCGCCGATCAGATCGAATCGGCCTGGCAGGTGGTCACCCCGATTCTGGAGGCCTGGGAATCGATCCCGGCGGCCGGTTTGAACGAATATGCCGCCGGAACCTGGGGCCCGGAGACCGCCGACCTGATGGTGGCCCGGCAGCGGCACAGTTGGATGCAGCCGAGCGGACTGACGCCATGAGCGGCGAGGGGCGGCTGCGGATCTGCGAGGACGCCGAATCGCTCGCCTGGGCGGCGGCGGCACTTTTTGTTCAACGGGCGGAGGAGGCGGTGGCGGCGCGCGGCCGCTGCGCGGTGGCCCTGGCCGGCGGCAGCACCCCGCGCCGGGCCTATGAACTCCTGGCCGGCGAACCCCATGCCGGCAGCGTCCCCTGGTCGCACCTGCACCTGTTCTGGGGCGATGAGCGCTGCCTGCCGGCGGGCGACCCGCAGCGCAACGAGACCATGGTCCGCAGGGCCCTGCTCGACCATGTAGCCGTTCCGCCCGAACAGGTGCATGCCATTGACTGCGCCGGCTCGCCGGAGGTAGCAGCGACCGCTTATGGCGACCGTATCGCAACCTTCTTCGATGGTCAGCCACCCTGTTTCGACCTAGTGCTGCTCGGTCTGGGCGAAGACGGCCACATTGCCTCCCTCCTGCCCGGCCTGGCCACCCTGATGGCCACCGACCGCTGGACCGGTGTTGCCCGCCGGGCCGAGGAGGACTTTGATCGGGTGACCCTGACCGCGCCGCTGTTCAACCAGGCCAGGCTGGTGGTTTTTCTGGTCAGTGGCCGATCCAAGGCCCGGGTGGTGCGGGCGGCGCTGCGCGGTGAAGGGTCGCTGCCGGTGGACCTGATCCGGCCGGTTGCCGGCGAGGTGCTCTGGTTGATCGACCGGGAGGCGGCCTCGCTGCTGGAGGCGGATGACGGTGGCTGACATCGTCGGGACAGCCGCTGGCTTGCCCCGCCTCTCGGTGATTGTTCCCGCGCTCAACGAGGCGGCGGTGCTGCCGGCCCTGCTCGGCGATCTGGCCCGGCAGCGGGGAGTGGACCTGGAGGTGCTCATCGGCGACGGCGGCTCCGTCGATGGGAGCAGGGAGGTCGCCCAATCCCATGGCGCCGTCTTCGTTGTCGGCGGGCGCGGCCGGGGCGCCCAGATGAACGAGGCCGTCACATCGGCCACTGCCCCCTATCTGCTCTTCCTCCATGCCGATAGCCGTCTGGAAGACCCCGATCTGCTCGCCAATGGGCTGGCTGCCCTGCGCCGGGCGGAAAAGGACCACCCCCGGGTGGCCGGTCATTTCCGGCTCCGCTTTTCCCGGCGCACGGGCGGCGGCGATCTGCTCTACCGCTACATGGAGGCCAAGACCGGCCTCAACCGGCCCCACACCACCAACGGCGATCAGGGCCTGCTGCTTTCCCGTACCTTCTTCGACCAACTGGGCGGCTTCGACGACAGCCTGCCTTTCCTGGAGGATCAGCGCATCGCCGCCCGCATCCGTACCCTGGGGTGTCTCGTCACCCTGCCCGGTGTGCTCTGCACCTCGGCCCGCCGGTTCGAGAGCGAGGGGCTGTACCGCCGCTACCTGCTCATGGGCATCATGATGGGCATGTATGCGGTGGGTGAAGAACGATTCTTCCACCGTGCTCCCGGGGTGTACCGGCTCCAGGAGGCCACCGGCCAGCTGCGACTCTGGCCGTTTTTCCGCCTGCTCTGGACCATGGTCCGCCATGACTGGGGAGCGGCCGGCACCGCGACCGTTTTTTTTCGCCTTGGACGACTGGTGCGGGAGAACGCCTGGCAGCCGCTGCTGGCTGTCGATGTCTGCATGCAGCCGCTTCTCGGCGCGGGCCGGACGCCGCTGTTGCGCTTCCACGACCGGATTCTCGCTCCCTTCCTCAACTTCCGGTTGGTGGACATCCTGGCCGGGCTGGGGTGCTTTTGCGGATACATGATGGTGCTTGCCCCGATCTGTTGGCTGCTGGAGGGCAGGGACGGCGGCGACCGCCGGGGTAGGCGGGAGGGCATGGATGGCTGAGGTGGTGGTGGCCCTGATGGTGCGCGTGCCGGTTCCCGGCCGGGTCAAGACCCGCCTGGCGGCCGGTGTTGGCGAGGCGGCGGCCTGCACCCTGTATGAGGCCATGGTGGCCGATGTCCTCGCGGCTGTGGCCGCATCCGGGCTGGAACTGCACCTCGTGTACGACGGCAACCTCGACAGCCTGCCGGCGGCCTGGCTGGCGGGGGCTGCCGTGGTCCGCCCGCAGCGCGGCGGCGACATCGGTGCCCGCATGGCAGGGGCCTTCGAGGACTGCCTGGCCACGGGCTGCGAGGGCGTCATCTTGGCGGGCAGCGACCTGCCCGATCTGGAGGCAGCGGTCATCCGTCGGGCCCGGGTCGCCTTGGCCGAGCATGGCGCTGTCCTGGCGCCTTCGGCGGACGGTGGCTACGGCCTGATCGGACTTGGCCGCCGCACCTTTCGGCGGGAACTGTTCACCGGCGACATCCCCTGGTCCACCGACCGGGTCCTGGCCGCCACCCTGGAGCGATTCGACCGCTGCGGCCTGGCGGTGCACTTGCTCAAGACGATGCGGGACATCGACACCCCGGCCGACCTGGATGCCTACCGCCGCACGCCCTGTCCGGCTGCTGTCAATACCAACCATGCCCTGGTCCGGCTGCTCGCCGATCCGGGGGCGGAATCCTGTCCGATCAGACGATCTCCCGCAGGTCGATGATCTCCATCTTGTGATTGCGGTGCGGACTCTCCGGCGACGGTCCCTCGGTCTGGATGATGCAACTGCCCTTGAGCCGGAATTTCAAGGCGTAATCGCGGGCATAATCGGTCCAGTCGGCCGGATGGTTGATCTCGTAGATGGGGAAGACGCCGTAGGAGAAGAGCAGCTCCCGGCAGGTCTTCTTGTTGGAGCTGGTCGCCAGGATCCAAACGGGTAGCCGGTAGCGCGACAGCCGTCGGGCGGTGAGGCCGCTGTCGGTGGGCGCCAGGATGGCGGCCACGGCGTCGGTCTGGCTGACGATGGAGTTGACGCTTGAGGCGATGTAGTCCACCTCGCGAATTTCGGTGAAGATCGGCTGTTCGGGGGTCTTCTGATAGCTGCGCCGGGTGCGGTGCGGCTCGGTGGCCAGGGCGATCTGGGTGAGCATCCGCACCGCCTCCAGCGGATAGCGGCCCATGGCCGACTCCTCGGAGAGCATGACGCAGTCGGTGCCGTCGAGGATGGCGTTGGCCACGTCGGTGGCCTCGGCCCGGGTCGGCCGCCGGTTGCTGGTCATCGATTCGAGCATCTGGGTGGCGGTGATCACCGGCTTGCCGAACAGGTTGGCGCGGGCGGTGATCATCTTCTGCATGATGGCGATCTCCTCGATGGGCAACTCTACCCCCAGGTCGCCGCGGGCCACCATCACCCCGTCGGCGGCCTCCATGATCTCGTCGATTTTGTCGATGATGGAGGCCCGCTCGATCTTGGCGATGACAAAGGGCGCGTACCCCATGGACGCCGCGGCCTGCCGCACCGCCAGGATGTCGGCGGCGTCGTTGACGAAGGACTGGCTGATGGCGTCCACCCCGTGTTCCAGGGCGAACTGCATGCAGGTCCGGTCATGTTCGGTGAAGGCGGAGATGCCCAGATCGATGCCCGGCAGGTTGAGGCCCTTCTTGGAGCGCAGCTTGCCGCCGACCAGCACCCGGCAGTGGACCTCCTCGCCCTCGACGGTTTCGACCTGCACCTGGATGAGACCGTCGTTGATGAACAGGATGTCGCCGGGCGAGACCGCCCGGGGCAGCTCCTTGAGGGTCACCGACACCCGCTCCCCGGTCCCGACGATTTCTTCGGTGGTCAGGGTGAAACGGCTGCCGATGGCCAGGTCCACCGGCTCCTCGGCCAGGGTGCCGATGCGGATCTTGGGGCCGGGCAGGTCGGCCATGATCGCCACCGGCCGTCCCGCCTTTTCGGCGGCCTGGCGGATGCGCTGGATGGTGTCGCCGTGGAGGCGGAAATCGCCGTGGGAGAAGTTGAGCCGGGCGATGGTCATGCCGGCTTCGAGCATCTGTTCGAGCATGGCCGGTGAGTCCGAGGCCGGGCCGATGGTGCAGACCAGCTTGGTCTTGCAGATGGGGAGCGAGGGGGCGTTGTACATGGAGTCTCCTTGGAAGGAAAGGTTGGAACTGTTTGGCGGCGGTCAGAATCGGTGCATCAGCTCGCCCGGCGAGGCGGTCTCCATGGTGGCGCGGAGCTGGGGGTCGATGGGGATGGCCTTGCCGGCCTCGTCGATCTTGACGTAGACGATCCGGGTCGAGCAGACGATCTCCTCCAGTTGCTTTTCGAAATCAAATCGCCTGGCCTCGACGTCGATGGTCAGCGAACTGGTGCCGACTTGGTGCACCCGGGCATAGATGCGGACATGGTGGCTGATCTTGACCGGCCGCCTGAACCGGACCTCGTCCATCTTCAGGGTGACCATGTTGGGCGTGCGGCAAAGGTAGCCGGCAAAGGCGGCGCCGGCCTCGTCGAGCCAGGAGAGCATGGCCCCGCCGAACAGGTTGCCGTTGTAGCCGATCTCACTGGCCCGGCAGATTTTGGTGGCGACATAGTGCATGGATAGTCTCCGGTGGATATTTAGGTCCGAGTTTATGTGGGCGAACTGTTTGATTTATTGATATGAATGATAGTAACCCCCGCTCTGTTGCTATGCCGGAATGCGGGCTGTATATCGTTTGTTGTGGCGGCCGATTTGGTCCAACCATCCTGGTTATTCAGCGTTGAGATTCTTCAAAATCTTCTTTGCCAAAGGCTCTTTGATTTCGTTGTGCCGAGGAACTGCTTCAATTGAGCCATCCTTTGGATTGATCCAGAGTGAGTGAGACGCTCCTTCCCGTTTCAAGTAGCAGCCCGCGATCCTCAGTTTCCTTTCCAAATCGCTGCGTTTCATCCGATTGTCACCTTTTCCTGGATAGCGTCGTCAGGCAAACCTCGAAGTATATCCGCTTTGCGATCCTCAAAGATCAATTCAATGGCCTCTCGTAAACTTGTTTTTGCTTCCTCTATTGTTTCTCCCTGACCGTTTGCACCAGATACTTCCGGACAAATTGCCCAAAATCCGCCTTCCGGGGCTTTTTCTATAATTGCTGTAAATTCAGCTTTCATAAGGATCTCCTTTGCTCTTTGGTTTGAACCGGACAATGGTGAAAAAAACGGGTGTCCGACACCGTACCGGTCACAGGTCAGGAAACGGTGTGGTGTTTTTTATGAATCTGTTTTTATGAACAGGTCGGTTCCGGCGACGGTTCGGGGCCGGAAGCCGATGGCAGGGCTTGCGTCGCCGCATCCGCCACTGTATAAGGCCATGATAAGGAGTTCGGTCAAAAATTCCACGGGAAAACGGCCTCATTGCCGAGGCGAAACCCATCTTCAGGTTCCGGTTCATGCAGTCAGCGAAAAAAAACACCCCGATGTTCGTCTGTGGCCAGTGCGGTTTTGTCAGCCGTAAATGGCTGGGCCGCTGCCCCGACTGCGGCGCCTGGGACAGTCTGAGCGAACAGGACAGACCAGCGCCGACCTTGTCCGGCCGGCGAACGGCTGCGACCGCTCAGCCCCTGACGGCGGTGGCACCGGATGAGGCGGTCCGCCTGGTGACCGGTATCGGCGAGATGGACCGGGTCCTGGGCGGCGGCATCGTACCGGGCTCGCTGGTGCTGATCGGCGGCGACCCCGGTATCGGCAAGTCGACCCTGATCCTGCAACTGCTCGCCTCGCTGGCGGCGCAGCAGCGCACGGTGCTCTACGTCACCGGCGAGGAGTCGGTGCACCAGATCCGCATGCGGGCCGGTCGGCTGGCCATCGCCGAGCAGGGCATCGAGGTCTCCACCGAAAACTGCGTCGAGGCCATCGTCGATCTGGCCGGCCGGATGGGGCCGGCCCTGCTGGCGGTGGATTCGATCCAGACGGTCTACAGCGAGGAGGTGGGTTCGGCGCCGGGATCGGTCACCCAGGTGCGGGAGGCGGCCGCCCGGCTGCTGGCCCTGGCCAAGTCGAGCCACCTGCCCGTGCTCCTGGTCGGCCATGTCACCAAGGACGGGGCCATCGCCGGCCCCCGGGTCCTGGAGCACATGGTCGACACCGTGCTCTACTTCGAGGGGGACCGCGGCCAGGTGTTCCGCATCCTGCGCACGGTCAAGAACCGGTTCGGCTCCACCAACGAGATCGGCGTCTTCGAGATGCAGGAGCGCGGCCTGGTCGGGGTCGACAATCCCTCGGCCCTGTTCCTGGCCGAGCGACCGGTCAACGTGCCGGGTTCGGTGGTCCTGCCCAGCGTCGAAGGCACCCGGCCCATCCTGGTCGAGGTCCAGGCCCTGGTCAGCCGCTCCAGCCTGGGCACGGCCCGGCGCACAGCCATCGGCGCCGACCCCCAGCGGTTGGCCCTCCTGACCGCCGTGCTGGAGAAGAAGCTGGGGGTGACCCTGTTCGATCACGATATTTTTCTCAACATCGCCGGCGGCATCCGCATTGTCGAGCCGGCTCTGGACCTCGGCGTGGTGGCGGCGCTGTTGTCCAGCTTCTTCGAGCGGCCCATCGATCCGGCCACCGTGGTCTGCGGCGAGGTCGGCCTGGCCGGCGAGGTCCGGGCCGTGGGCCAGATGGAGATGCGGCTGCGCGAGGCCGGCCGGCTGGGCTTCGCCACCTTTCTCATGCCCGAGTCCTCGGCCCGTCAACTCAAGAGCAACGGTCGACAGGGGATGCGCGTTGTGGCCGTGCGCACAGTGGCCGAATTGGCCGAGCATCTGTTCGGGGGGTGACCGATCCCGCCGCCCGCTCCGCTGCTTCCCCCGAATCTCTTGCGGTGATGGACTTTTTTCTGACATGAACAGTTAAAATTTGGTCGAACCGAGCCGATACCATACAATATGGCTAGAAGTGGCTGTCTTTTCGGGGACCACCAAAGGACCCAGCGCAAGAGAGCAAACAGAATCGACCTACCCAGGAGGAAATCATGCTGAGAAGAACAAAATGCGGTGCACTGCTGGTCGGCGCCGCCCTGTTCGGGGCTACAGCCCTGTCAGGCACCATGGCGACCGCCGGCGACGTGACCATGACCATTGATGTAACGGTGGCCACCACCCTTTCCGAAACCGTCAACAACAACCTGGATTTCGGCACCATCGGCCTCAGCCCCGGGGGCGACACCATTCGCATTAACGCCACCGGAGGCTCGGCCACGCCTGCGGCCACCGGATCGTCGTCCATCACCGGCGGCGGCAGCGGCCTGGTGACCATCGCCTCTCCCAACGCCTTCACCATCCACGTGGTCTATCCAGCCACCGTAACCTTGAACGGCAGCGGCAGCGCCGCCGGCCAGACGGTGACCGTGACCAATATTGCCAACAATTCGACGGGTGGACTCAACCCGATCAATAAGAGCGGCGGTGCTTCGCCTGGTTCTGATGAACTCATCCATGTCGGCGGCGAAATCGTCTTCCCACCGTCCACGGTCAACGGCCCCTACAGCGGCACCATGACGATCACCTTCAATTATTC
>JAUWAH010000057.1 GCA_030602145.1 Desulfobulbus sp. | reverse complement strand
TTCCCGGTCCGGAGTCGGCAAAAACGATCCGGACCAAATCGCCGGCCGGCAGGGACTGGCCGGTTTGCATGGCCTCCTCGCTGCCTTCGACCCGGTCGACCCGCACCTCGATGCGACCGCTGCCGGCCATGGCCTCCACTGCGTTCTTGCTGAGGTTGGCCAGCACCTGCCGAACCAGGTGGGGATCGATGGTGATCGACAGCTCATCGTCGTTGCACGTCAACAGACACTCGATGGGGCCGCCGGGGGTTAGATCCTGGGCCAGGACTTCTTCGATCAGGCTGCGCAGCCGTACCCGCGATTTCTGCGGCAGGTAGTTGTCGGAAAAGGTAGTGAACTGGCGGATCAACTGGGTGGTCAGATGAAGGGCCTTGCCCGCCTCGGTCAGCATCTGGTTGAGCTGTTCGTCGCGGCTGACATAACGGGCCATTTCGATATTACCGCTGATGATGGTCAGCAGATTGTTGAAATCATGGGATATACCGCTGGCCATGAGCGACATGGCCTCCATTTTGCGAATGCGCTGCAACTCTTTTTCCAACTGCCACTGGCGCTGCTCCAGCACCTTGCGCCGGGTGACATCCTGAAGGATGCCGATGACGAAAAAGGCATCCTCCTCGGCAACCGGAACCAAATTGACGGTGACCTGGCGCTCGCCCAGCAAGACCGGTTCGTCGTAGGAAAAAACCAGGGGAGAAAAGGCCGCGGGATCGGCTATCAACCCGTCCATCCACGCCGAGAAGGTCGCGCCGGCCTGTTCCGGGAAAAGATGCGCCAGCGAACAACCCAAGGCGCGCTCCTCCGACCGGTCGAACAGGACGAGCGCCGCCTCGTTGGCCATGACTATCCGACCTTCATGATTGAGTTCCACCACGCCTTCGGTCATCCGCTGCAAGATGACCTCGCGGTGCCGTTTGCTGATCAGCAGCTCCCTGGTGACCTCGCGCGGATAGAGCCCCTCCAGGCCCTGGATGGCGTCGGTTGCACCGCGCTGGTTGGCCCGATACCGTTCCAGGGCGGCCTTGACATGGTCCTTCATGGTGGCCGCCGGCCCCTTGGCGATGCAGACATCGGCGCCTATCCGCATGGTGGCGTCGTTATCCTCCAGAGCCACACCGGAGAGGACGACCAGGAACACATCGCGCCATTCGGGAGTGTTGCGGATGATGTAGCTGAGTTTCTCGCCGTCGATCTTGGGCATGATCAAATCGGTGAACACGATGTGGGGCTGTTGCCGTGCCATGCAATCCAGGGCTTCCAGGCCATCTTCGGCCATCTGCACGATGCAGCCTTCCGCTTCGAGGACATAGCTGAGAATCCGGCGGATGACCGGACTGTTGTCGACGACAAGGGCGTGAACGTCAGTCATCGAGCAGCTCCTTGACGGCCTCGGCAAGCTCCCGGACATCGAAGGGCTTGCTGAAGACCTTGTCCGCTCCCAATTCCTGGGCAGCCGGCAGATACGCTTCGGGACCGATGCGGCCGCCTCCGGAAATGGCAATTATTTTCAGGCTCGGATACTCTTTCTTGAGGGAGGTGATGGTCTCCAGCCCTTCCTGTTCGGGCATGATCAGATCGGTGATCACCAGGTCGGCCGGCTGTTTGCGATGCTTGTGCATCCCCTCCCGGCCGTCGGCGGCCTCGACAACCTCGTATCCCGCCCATTCCATCACCTGACGAAGCAGGGTCCGCATCTGATCGTCATCGTCAATAACCAGGATTCTCATCATACACTCCCGTTCCGGTTGGGTAGAATCTCGCGGATGGCAAGCGCCAGAAGCCGCATGTCCACCGGTTTGGCCAGAAAACGGCTCACCCCGGCCTCCCGGGCCTCCTCCGCGGTCACCGCCTCGCTGTAGCCCGAGCAGAGGATGATGGGCAATCCGGGCCGCAGGCTGGCGACCTTGCCGGCCAACTGCACCCCGGTCATCCTCGGCATGGTCTGGTCGGTGATCAGCAGATCGATTCGTTCACCCTTGTCGGCCAGCATCTCCAGGGCCTGCTCAGGGCTGATTGCCGACAGTACCCGATAGCCCAGATGGGAGAGCATGCGGGTGCGCATGGTCACGATGTCTTCCTCGTCATCGACGAAGAGGATGGTTTCACTGCCATGGGGCATATCCGTCTGCGGATCGGCATCGGCTTCCTTGGCATCGGGCACTCGTGGAAAAAACAGGGTGAAGACCGTCCCCTTGCCCGGCGTGGAGGCGACATCGATGACGCCGTCGTGGGCGACGACGATTCCATGGAGCACCGCCAGCCCCATGCCCGACCCCTGGCCCACCTCCCGGGTGGTGAAGAACGGGTCGAATATACGTTCCAGCATCTCCGGCGCCATCCCGCGGCCGGTATCCCGGATGGTCAGCACAACGTACCGGCCCGGAGCCAGGTCGTGGTAGCGCAGTTGCTCGGCGGCACCGGTTTCGATCTCCCGCAGCGAAATCTCGATGGTGCCGACGTTGTTTTCCAGTGACTGCGCTGCGTTGGTGGCCAACTGCATCACCACCTGCTGGATCTGGCCGGGATTGGCATGAATCATGCCGATCCCGTCGGGCACCGCCACCTTGACGTCGATGGTGGTCGGCAGGCTTGCGCGGAGCAGACGGCAGGATTCCTTGACCACCGGTGCGATGAGCAGGTCGCGCCTATGGTTGGTCGACTGGCGGCTGAAAGCAAGGATCTGTGCCACCAGCTCCTTGGCTCGGCCCCCGGCCCGGCGGATGGCCAGGAGGTGTTCGGTGATCTCCGCCGTGGTCACCGGCGGGCCGAGTGGTGGTACCCGCTCCTGCCCACCCTCCGCCGAGGGCAGGCGGTAGAGCAGCAGGTCGGCGTTGCCGAGAATGGCACCAAGGATATTGTTGAAATCATGGGCGATACCACCGGCCAGGGTGGCAATGGCCTCCATCTTGTGGGCATGGACCAACCGCTTTTCCAGATTGCGCTGATGGCTGATATCCTTGGCGCAATACACATACCCCGCAAGCCGGTCGCCATCCATCATGGGAGCACAACTCACCGCAAAGGTCCGGCCGAGATAGCGGTGCAGCATCTCCTGGCACTGGGGCCGGTTGTCCAGCCGTGCCGCCTGCATGGGGCAGAAGGGGCAGGGATTGTCCGAGCCGGCAAACAGCTGGTGGCAGTGTTTTCCTTCGACAACCGACCCGTCGGCGGAGAGCATCTGGTTGGCGGCATGGTTGGCCCTGACAATCCGCTGATCACTGTCGAGGATGAGAACCGGGTCGACGATGGCGTCGAAGGTCGCCTGCCATGTCTCCACACCACGGTCGGCGGCGGTCTCGGCCGCAAGGGATGTACTACCTGCCGGCTCCTTGCGCGACTGAGCCGGACCGACCAACGGCGGCGATGCCGTTTCCGCGGCTTGATCCCGGAGGAGCCGCGGTCGGATGCGCAGGCGGTAATACACCACGGAAAAGATCGCGTAGGCCGCCAGAGCAAGACTGAGGATGAGGAAAAAGGAGTCGTTCACCGTTGTGTTCGGGAAAAAAAGGAGCAGCTTTGCCGGAAAATGCGTTGCCGGAAAAAATCGATCGTCCGGCGCCTTCGATCCACGATGCGCACCTGTTCGGGGATCAGGTCCGAGATGGTGGTGCGCATGATCGACATCTTATATTCTATGTTGGCGGCAAATCGATTGTCCAGATACCAGGCATAAAAAAGTCCGAAAAAAAGCCCCGGCGGCGTGAATCCCTCGCCGGGATTGATCACCCGGGTATAAACCGGCTCTTCGGCGTGGGGACGATGCATCCGCGACAGGCGCAGGTAGGCGTCGATGTCGGCGGGCTCGAGGTAGCTGACCAGTTGCTCCCTTTCCCTGACCCGAATGCGGTATGTTCGCCCCACTACGTCGCCCTCCCAGCGCAGATCGCTCATCTGCTTCTCCTGGGCGTAGTTGCCGAGCAGCGACTGGCCCAGGGCCACCAGGAACACCATTTCGAACCGGTTGAGGTTGGCGACCTGGTCCTGGCGGATCTTGATCCGCTGGTCATGGGGATCGTAAAAGGAAAAGACGTTGTCCCACTCCTGGCACCGTTTCCACGATTCCGGCTCGACCAGGGTGATGCCCCGGACACAGTGGAGATGCTCCACCGGGATATCGGGATGGAGCCAAAGGATTTCGAGAACACGGTCCAACAACCATTTGCGCTCCATCTCGGTCATCTTGACCATGGCCAGGGAACCGGCGGTGATCAGTTCGGTGCTGAGATAATGCAGCTGCGAGCGGATCTTCTCATACCGCAGACAGGGAACCGGTTTGGGATCAAATCCGTTGGGCACAAGAAAATCGGCGGCCGGCAGCGTTTCCTTGCAGGCGGGCTGGGTGAGATATCCGGCCTGGTGCAAGGCCCACAACCCCTTGATCGCCCGGGCCAGGGCATCGGGATCGTGCTGGATGGCGCCACGTTGCCGGAGTTGATCGTCGGAAAAAATCCTGGCCTCCACCGCGCCGAATCCCAGGGCCCGAATCCGATTGCGGTCGATATAGATCGGCTCCTTGTCCTCGATGGCATACCGCTGGAGGATGGAGCCGGGGATATCGCTCATGCCGAGGGCGACCACATGGGAGAACAGGCCATGGACGCCTTCGGGGATGTTGCGATGGTAGGCCCGGATCAGGTCGGATACATAAAACTTGCGGTCCGGGGCATCGCGGGCGACATCCGTCTCCCCCTTCTGCACCCAGATGTTGGCGACCAGCACCTTGAGGGCGGTGGCATTCTTGCGGATGGCCTCGGCCAGTCCGGGCACCTGGAGGATGGGAATGATCGAGGTGTAGAGACTGCCCGGAGCAAAGAGCAGGATGTCGGCCTGCTGGACTACTTGCACAACTTCGGGCTGGAGGAAAGGGGTCCGGCTGAAATCCACCAGGACCCGATCGACGGGATAGCCTCTGCGCGCCTTGCCCGACTTGTATTCGCTGGTCACCAGCACGCCGTTGCCGTAGAGCATCTGCAGTTGGGAGAGGGTGGTGGTGCAGGGCAGCACGGCTTGCCTCCGAACCCCCAGGCAGACGGCAAGGTCGGCCAGGCCGCGGATGGTGGCTGTTCGCACCACTTGGTGCGAGGCCAGCAACCGGGTCGGGGTCAGGGCGGGCTCCAGGTGTTTGTAGATGGCGGCGGCCAAGAGGAGGTTGCCCAGGCACTGGGGCCGGTGCAGGGCCGGGCTCAGGCGGGAATCGGTGAACAGTGCTCCGGCCAACTCGTGCAGACAGGCGCGCAACGGGCCGGGCAGATCGGCAAGGTTTCCGCCGGTGTCCTGAAGCAGTTGATGCGCCGAAGCCGGAGGAGAGATAAAGCGATAATTGAAGATCGCATGCAGGGCGGCCGCACAACGCCGGGCCCCTGCCCTGTCCAGGGCGTAGGTCCTGATCAGGTTTTCACGTCGAATCGACGAAATGAGCACATGGCGCAAATCGCCCAGGGCGATCAGCGGCAGATCCTTCTGCAACTCGCCGGTGGAACCGCCGTCATCGGTGACGCAGACCACCGAGCTGACCTGGGGGAAGAACTCCTTGAGGCCGCTGAACGGATTTCGTGCCCAGGCCAGGCGACGGGAATCGCCGCCGATGATGTTGGACAGCCCCGTTCCCCCGCCGAATACCACCACTCTGACGGTGCTGACGTCCAGGGTCTCGACCTGGTGCCGCAGCTTGCCGAAAAGCGAGGCGATGACCGGCGGCAGCCCGCTGGCGGTGCTTCCCAGGACAATCGAGGTCACCTTTTCGGCCAGGGTTGTTTCCGGCAGGACATCGAGCACGGAAAACCCTTCCGAGGTCAGAAACTGCAACTGGTTTTTGAGGTGTTGCTCTCCGGCCATTTCGTCCGTTGTCGAGAAAACAAAAAAATTGGAGGCAACCGGCGCGGCCGGCTTACCTGGAGGCGGCCATCAAGAGGTGCTCGACCCGCTCGGCGTCCCTGGGAGTATCGACCTCCACCGAGTCGTGTTCTGTCAGTACCACCCGAATGGTGAAGCCGTACTCGAGGGCGCGCAACTGTTCCAGTTTCTCGAACCGCTCCCACTGTCCTTCGGGCAGGGCGACGAAGGTGACGAGGAATCCCTTGCGGTAGGCATAAAAGCCTAGGTGTTTGTAATAGGTCGGTTGCCGGGGTTCGCCGGGATCACGTTGAAATGGGATCGGCGAGCGGGAAAAGTAGAGGGCATTGCCGTGACAGTCGAACACGGTCTTGACATGGTTGGGGTCGGTGATCTCCTCCGCCCGGACAATTTTATAGATCAGGGTGGCCATCGGCAGGGCGGGATCGTCGATCAGCGGCCGGGCCACCTGTTCGACCACCTCGGCGGGGAAGAGCGGCTGATCGCCCTGAATGTTGACGATCACGTCCTGATCGGGGATGGCGAGCAGTTGGGCGGCTTCGGCCAGCCGGTCGGTCCCGGTGACATGATCCGGACGGGTCATCACCCATTCGCCGCCGAACCGCTCCACCGCCGCGCCTATCCGCTCGTCGTCGGTGGCCACCACCACCCGGCTGAGCAGCGGAACCCGCCGTGCCCGTTCGACCACATGCTGGATCATGGGCTTGCCCTGGATCAGGGCCAGCGGCTTGCCCTCGAACCGGTTTGACTGATACCGGGCAGGAATAATGGCGACGATGTTCGGTTCGGCTGTGCTCATAGGCTCCTCTCAGTGCTCCCCTGCCCCTCCGGTCGACATTGCCGTGCTGGCAACACGCTTCGGCAACGACCATCCTCGCCTCGTCCAGCCCCGTTGTCCGCGCGACAGATTTGATTGTTGGCGTGTTTGCATGAACGCGACGGTTCCGGAGCCATGCCGGTTCAAGATATACGATGAAGGTGACAAGAGAGCTTCTTGCATAACGAACCGTTGGTGAATCCTATCATGATTGCCGCGAAGGCGGGAATCAATAACCCTCTGATTTCTCATGGACTGGATTCCCGATACCTGCCTCGGGAATGAAAAAACCCTCTTTTTGCACAAGGTTCAAGAGAGATTTGCTTTCTTTCTGGCTGTCATGATACAATGCGACCCGGTAAAAGGCAATCGGCAAACAATCCATCAGGTTATCAGGGCTCGCACCTTGTCTGTCCCCACTCTGCCACTGGCGATTCTGATCGACAATCCCCAAACCGCCAACGCGCTGGGCCCCCTGGCCCGTTCGCTTAACCTGCCGCTGATCGACAATCCCCGAGCCGCCACCCTGGTTCTGCGCCGTGCGGCCGACCGGCTTGAGTTGTGCAAACCGGGCGATCCCGGTTTGCCCGGCAGCCTGTGGGTCGATTTCAGCGCCACTGTCGCCGGTCGACGCCGTCACCAGCCGGGTCGTGATCTCCTGGTCCAGGCCGTCAAGGTCCGTGTCGAGGTCGAACCGCTGCTCGTCGACGCCACCGCCGGTATGGGCCGTGACGGCTTTCTCCTCGCCGCCGCCGGCTTCCGGGTGGTGATGTTCGAAGCAAACCCCGTGGTGGCCGCCCTGCTTGCCGACGGCCTTGAGCGCGCCCGCCGGCTCGCCGAACTCGCTTCCACGGTGGACCGCATCCGACTCGTCGTTGCTGACGCCGTCGATCACCTCCCCAACCTCGAGAACCATCCGCACGTCATCTATCTGGACCCGATGTTCCCGCTGCGGACCAAATCGGCCCTGGTCAAGCAGGAACTGCGCCTGCTCCAGCTCCTCGACCGGCACAGCAGCGATCCGGCCCTGTTGCTGCAAACGGCCCTGGCCGTCCAGCCCCGGAAAGTGGTGGTCAAGCGACCCCTCAAGGGGCCGGCCCTGTCAGCTTGGCCGCCCGACTATTCACTGAAGGGCAAGGCCATCCGTTTCGATGTCTACGTGGGAAGGGGAAAAAAGGAGCAGTCCGCCTGATCCTGGGTATCGGTGCTTCTTCCCGGATCAGGCGGAGATGGGGCAGGAGTCAGATCCGGGCCGCCTTGGCAAGGGCTGCGGCAATCTTGGCGTAGTGCTCGTCGGTGAGCAGAACCGGCACCTGATAGGTCAGGGCCCGCTCCATGATCGCCGCCGAGGCGGGCAGGCCGTACGGGTCGTAGACCACCCGCCGCTTGCCGCCGGCCAGGAAGGGCCAGCCGCCCTGGCAATAGGTCTTGCCGTCGAGCAGGTGTTCCCATTTCGGGTAGTAATGCCAGCCGTTTTCGCTCCAGCGGACCGCACCCACGCCCGCCTCGCGGAGCACCTGGTTGACCGCCGAGGCCCGGGCCGCATCCGGCAACAGGAAGGTGAGGAAGGTGGCCGAATCGCCCTCGGCATCGAGGATCTCACGGAATTGGACGCCGGGCAGCGCGGCGGCCGCCTCGCGCAGCAGGGCCTTGTTCCGCTTCTGGGCGGCGACAATGGTCTCGAGCTTGGCCAACTGGGCCAAGCCAATGGCGCCCTGGATCTCCATCATCCGGTAGTTGAATCCGACAAAGGATCGCCCCTCGCCGCCGCGGCCACCGGGATTGGGCAGGTGATCGTGGCCGTGATCCTGATACTCGGACATCCGCCGCCAGAGGGTTTCGTCGTCGGTGATGCACATGCCGCCCTCGCCGGTGGTCATGGTCTTGACCGCGTCGAAGGAGAAGGTGCCGATGGCGCCGAAGGTGCCGAGATGGCGACCGTGCAGGCGCGCCCCGGCCGCCTGGGCCGTATCCTCGAGCACCGGGATGTTGTGACGGTCGGCGATGGCCTTGATGGCCTCGATCCGTGCCGGTGCGCCCATCATGTGGACCGGGATGATCGCCTTGGTCCTGGGGGTGATCTTCCGCTCCAGGTCGACGGGGTCCATATTGAGGGTCAGGTCGATTTCGGTGAACACCGGGATGGCGCCGCAATCGAGAATCGCCTCCCAGGTGGCCACAAAGGTGAACCCCTGGGTGATGACCTCGTCGCCCTCGCCGACGCCGAGGGCGGCCAGGGCCACCTTGAGGGCGGCGGTTCCCGAGGTCACCGCCTGGGCATGGGCCGCGCCGGTGTAGGCGGCGAAGGCCCGTTCGAACTCGAGAACCTTCCAGACACCCTTGCGCTGGGCGGCAAACTCGTAACGGAAGAGCACGCCGCTGTCCAGCACCTCCAGAACCTGCGCTTTTTCCTCGGCGCCAAAAATCTCAAAACCTGGCACAATCAACCTCTTGCACTGTTAAAGGGAAGAACGGTCGGCCTGCGGCCAACCGAAAACTCATGCCGTTTGGGCCGGCAAAACAAGGCCGTTGTCGATCAGCCGGACCTTGCCCGCCCTGCCGTCGACAAAGACCGCCAAGGCCAGGACCGTCCGCTCGTCGACCGTTTCGACTGCCTCAAGGCTGTCGCCGTCGACGAAACTGACGTAATCGATGGCCGTGCCGGCAAAGGAGT
>JAUWAH010000442.1 GCA_030602145.1 Desulfobulbus sp. | reverse complement strand
CCCCGTGAGGAGGATGTATAGATGGCGCGCCCATAAAATCGGCCAGCAGGGCACGGTCTTCCGGGCAATGCTCGATGCACTTCAGGCAGAGGATGCAATCGGCAAAGGTCACGTCGACCAGCCCCTGGGAACGGTACACCTCGGTAATCTCCATGGGGCAGACATCGGCACAGATGCGGCAGCGGGTGCAGGCGGCATCCTCCTTCTTCAGTTTCAAGAGGCTCCAGCGCCGGTACCAGGACATCAGCAAGCCCAGCGGGCAATACGGGCACCAGAAGCGGCGCTTGACCAGGGCGCCGATGATGGCCATCAGCGAAAAGAGCAGCCCCAGGGACGACATCACCAGTCGGGTGGCGCTTTCAAAGTCGACCAGTATCCGATCCGGCGAAAAGGTGATCAGCGGCAGGATGTATTTCCCCGGGCACAACTGGCAAAAGGGGATGAACAGATCCAGGGCCACCGAGGGAAAGAGCACCGGGAAGGCCACCCACAGCGGGATGAGCACGGCAATGGCAAAGAAGATCCACTTGAGCCAGCCAAGCCGCTGCCGCAGTCGTTCGCCAAAACGGGCGAACCCCATGCCGAGCGCGCGCCGCAGCCGGTCGAGTAGGTCCTGGAAAAAAGCGAGAGGGCAGAGCCAACCGCACCAGGCCCGGCCGATCAGCAGCACCAGAAGGCTGAACCAGAAGAAGCGCTCGATAAAGAGCTGCATGTCCGCCCAGGTGAAGCTGCCGAGGCTCAGTTGCAGCGGAAGAAAGAAGCAGGTCCCGGCCCTGGTGGGCACGAAGCAGCAGGAAAAGGTGGGCAGAAAACTGCCCAGGTGCAGCCCGGCACGGGCGCCGAACAGCAGAAGAACAAAGGCGGCGGCCAAGATCAGCCAGCGGAGGTGAGCAATACGCACGGCTCATTCCTCCTTGATCCGGCACTGGTCGAAACAGACCAGGTTCAACCGTTGCTGCCGCCGCTTGCGCAGCATGGCGCCGCCCACCAGCAGCATGGCGCCGCCAATGGACAGGCCGGCCCAAAGACCGTAGCCGGCCACATGACTGGTCCACTCAGGACGGTTACGAAAGACGATCACCGGCAAGGTGGCGATATGGAGGATGCGGTTTTGCCGGTCATCAACCCGGACCACATAGAGCAGTTTCTCGTAATGGCGATGTCCGGATCGGTCATCGAAGGATGTCACGGTAAAGCGGCCGGACCCGTTGGTAAGATAGCTCCTTCGCCAGCCGCTGCCTTCGGCAATCGCCTCGACCGTAGCCCCTGCCATGGGCCGCCCCTGGTAGCGCACCTCCATCTCGGATCGTTCGTGGGGTCGCTGAAAGCCGCCGCCCATCTGGTATTGGGCCGGGGAACGGGCCGAGCCTATCTCAAGGGCAATATCAGGATCGTCGATGAAGAAGGCCGGGTGCGATCCAGGCCGACCATCGTTCTTGTAGTGGCCGACTATCATTTTGGGATAGAGATAGAGGCGGCGATCGCGGCCATCCCCATCGGCAAGCACGAAATGGCCGCCAACCAGATAGCGGCCGTTGAGGCCGATGTCCTCGGGCAGAGCAATGTCCCGTGTATCCGGCCCGACCGGAGTTGCTTTGCGGACTCCGTCCGGATCGCGGACGATGATCTTCCCCGCGGGAACCGGAGACTCGACCTGGTCCCCCATGGCAGCAAAGGGGTCGCCCAGCAATCCCCGCAGCAACTCGATGCGCTTGGATTTTTCTTGGACCGTGCGACGCTGATCGCGCTCTCGCCTGATCTGCCGCCAGTCGAGCCCATCCATGTCAAACCGGTAGACATGGAGCCCTTCCTCGACCAGCCGCCAGGACCATGCAGGTGACGACTCCCCGGCATTGACGCCCCCCGGAACCGCATTGATCGCAAGCTGCACCAAAATCAGGAGGCAAACCAGTGGGCCCACGGGACGATTCCCCATGATACCTCCTCAACGGACCTCAAAGGTCAGAGTCGCCGTGTAGGAATACTCATCCGCTTCCTCAGGGTTGGGATAGGCCGCCTTGTGGTTGGCCTTAATCACCCAGATGCCGGGCTGGAGGATGCGGACCGCGCCCTGCCCCTCCTTGTCGGTCCGGCAACTATAGGGCCAGGCATTGTGGGGTGAGAAGCCGGCATGGGTGGCGTTAATCTCCTCGGCCAGCGGTTTGCCCTGATAGAGCAGAGTGAAACGGAAAAAATCGCCGGCACGCAGGGAGGCGGGATTGGACAGGGGGACCAATTCCAGGGCAGTTCCCAGGGGCACGGAGAGGTTAGTCGCTTCGGCTGTTTCACCAACATTGACGATTGCCTTGGCATACATGCCCAGGTAGCGGGAGGAGAGCACATTGATCAGTCCCTTTTTTGATTGGGACTTGTAGCCGTCCTCGGTCTTGGTGGAAAAACGTTCCTTGATACCGGTCGCGGCCAGATAGACGCCCTGGGAGTACTGGTGGTTGGCCTGGTACTGGAAGCCGTTGACGCGATCCAGGGCAATCTTTTTGCCTGCGGGATCGATCAGGCTGATTTCGCCGAGCATCTCATGGTCGGTGAGGATATCCCCCACCGGGCTGTAGAAGTTGTGACCCCAGCCCACTGAGAACAGGGTCAGGTTTTTTCCTTTTGGGCGGTAATCATCGGCATTGAGCCAGAGATAATGGGCCTGGGCGGTGGCGGAACTGAAGGCAAACAGAAAAACCACGATCCGAAAACAGGTGGCGAGCATGTCTTTCAAGTGACCCTCCTAACGTGATGGTTGTGTAAAAAAGTAG
>JAUWAH010000378.1 GCA_030602145.1 Desulfobulbus sp. | reverse complement strand
CGTGCCTGGGCGAAAATCTCCTCGTATTCCAGGGCACGCTTCAGGGGGTCGGCCAGGATGGCCAGCGACTCGTCGATGAACTGGAGTTCCTCTTCGCTCATTGCCTTGCCCTTGCGCAGGATCACCATCAGTCCCCGGCAGTCGTCCGAGTGCATCTCCCATTGGTGGATTCTGAATCCCTTGGGCTGTGTCGGGACGATCGGTTGCTCAGTCAGCGGCCGTTCGAGAATCTCCTGGGCCAGTTGGATGGCCTGCCGCCGCTTGGGCCCATGGTAGGAGCAGAACATGTGCATGCGTTGGCGATCGGGATTGTGGTAGCCGATCAAATCATGGCCGACAAATTCCATCAGCCAGATCGAATAGGCCTCGATCATGGCCGGCAGGTCGAGGATTCCAGCCATTCTCTGGTACAGCGTGTTGATCTTCCTGAGTTTTTCCGACTGTTGCCGGTAATGGCTGAGTTCCGACAGCAAACTTTCCATGGTGGCAGCAATCTGGATGTCAACCTGATCATCATGCATTTTCACGTTCATGGCCTTCGTGCAAGCGGCTGAATGGAAGTTGGGCAACGGATCAACAACGGACCGATGGGCTTAAAAAGGTCTTTGATCCCGGCAACATCTCTCGATAAGCGAAATACATGCCTGATTGTTCAATAATTTGTATTTGCTGTTTTTTCAGTTGGTTAGAATGTTGACCCGGGGTGGGTTGGAGATAACTCTGCGTAGATGTCAGTATTCCGACGGAGAGTGAGCCCCAGGTTTGATGGAGGATGAGGTGACAAGTGAACTGCCCTTGGGCCAGATGTTTGTGGTCGGTTTTCGTGGCTGTGACCTTGATGGGCAACACTGGCTCTGTGAGGCCCTTGACCGAGATCGGCTGGGCGGTGTGATCCTGTTTGCCCGCAACGTCGACGGTTCGGTGCAGAATATCGCCTCACCCCGTCAACTGGAACGGTTGGTGCGCAGTCTGCAGGGTGCCGCCGCCCTGCCGCCGTTCATCGCCGTTGATCAGGAGGGCGGCAGGGTCTGTCGTCTCAGGGTAGGGGACGGCTTTGCGCCCTCATGCAGCGCCGCCGATCTGGGCAGGATAGGCGTGGCGGCCACGGCCCGGCAGAGCGACCATCTGGCCTTGGAACTGGCAGAGTTTGGCATCAATCTCAATTTTGCGCCGGTGGTGGATCTCGATCTCAATCCGGACAACCCGATCATCGGCCGATACGAACGCAGCTTCGGCACCGATCCGCTGGTTGTCGCCGATCACGCCCGTGCCGTGGTCGAGGCCCACCACCGCCATGGCGTCGGTTGCTGTCTCAAGCACTTTCCCGGCCATGGCAGCGCCGGCTCCGATTCCCACCACGGGTTCGTAGACTGTACCGATCATTGGCAGGCCGTGGAACTCTCCCCCTACCGCCAGATGCTGGCCGAGGGATACAGTGACGGTATCATGACAGCCCATCTGGTCAATCGCCGTCTCGATCCCTCCGGCCTGCCGGCCACCCTGTCGCCTCCGGTGATCACGGGTCTGCTTCGGGGAGAACTGGGGTTTGAGGGCGTGGTGTTCAGCGATGATCTCCAGATGCGGGCGATCAGCGACGCCTGGGGATATATCGAGGCAGTCCAGCGGGCGGTGCTCGCCGGGGTGGATGTGTTGGTGGTCGGCAATAATCTGGCGCCGGTGGAAAACGCGGTGACCGCGGGGATTGGGGCGATCGAGACCCTGCTTGACAGCGGCCGGATCGATGCGCACCATATCCGCCGTTCACTGGCGCGTATCGCCCGGTTCAAGGAAAGGATCAGGGGAGAGAAAAATGGACACTAACCGTCCCACCCACAGCCTGGTTATCGGCTACATTGCCTGGTTGTTCGGCTTCATCGGCGCTCATCGGTTTTATTACGGCAGGCCGATTTCCGGCACCCTCTATTTTTTCACTCTGGGGCTCCTGTTCATCGGATGGCTCGTCGATCTCTTTCTCATCCCCTCCATGGATCGGGAAGCCGACATCCGGTATATTCCGGGACCGATCGATTACAATGTCGCCTGGCTTCTCCTGGTGTTCCTGGGCCTGTTCGGCATCCACCGGTTCTATCTGGGCAAGATAGGAACCGGTTTGCTCTACCTGCTCACCTTCGGACTGTTCGGATTGGGGTATATCTACGACCTCTGGACCCTCAACGACCAGATCACCCTGATCAACGGTCGCAGCGGCCGCAACTCGATCGGTATGGATGGCTGAGGTTGCTGGGTCCGTCTCTTCGTTTGTGCAGCCGACCGCAACGCCAAGGCGGGCAGTCCAGATGACTAAGCCGGCTCAGGGACAGCAGAGCACCTGATTGCCGCCGGCTGCTTTGGCCTGATGCAGGCAACGGTCGGCGATCAGGAGCAGATGCTCGGCGGTGACGTGGCGATCGCCGTGTTCGGGAGAGGAGGCGGCCACGCCGAAGCTGACCGTGCAGTCGATCCGGTGGCCATCCTGGGTGAGGTCGCAGGCGGCAAACCTGTCGCGGATGCGGCTGGCTACCCGGCCGGCACCGCGAATCGCTGTTTCCGGCAGGACCAGCACGAAGGCATCCTCGCCCCATCGGGCCAGGGTGTCGATATCCCGACGGATACATTCCGTCACCGTCCTGGCAAAGCCGGCCAGCACCGCATCGCCGCCCCGGTTGCCGAAGGCCTCGTTGACCGCCTTCAAGCCATCGACATCGCAGAGGATAATGGACAGCGCATGGCCGTAGCGAAGCGAGCGGCTCAACTCCCTCGGCAGATACTCCTCCAGGTGGCGTCGGTTGCGGCAGCCGGTGAGCGGGTCGGTGACGGTCAGTTGCGCCAGGTGTTCCCGCAGGCGGTGCTCCTGGCGGAGCAGCGCCATCTGACGGACCGCGTCGCGCAAGACGGCCAGCAGTTGCTCGGCCGGAGTCGACCGCGGCACCACCCGGAACACCCCCTGACTGTTGGCCTGCATCAGGGTCCGGGCCAGTTCCGCTTCAGCGGCGAGGAGCATGGGAATCGCCGGAGAGACCGAGGCAGCCCGGGCCAGAAAATCAAGACCCGTCATGTCGGCGAGTCGGGAGGCAGCCAGGATCCCGACCCAGGATTTTGGTTCTGCCAAGGCATCCAAGCCCCCCTTGCCGTCGGCGGCGAGGACGAGGTCAAATTGGCTGCGGACGCCGCCCAGCCGACCGAAAGAGTTTTCGGGGGAGTCAACAAGAAGAAACGAGGGGCGCATGGCCAGGCTCCGGCAAGGGTTGATGGAGATGGTTCCATTCTAGCATCCGGAGCAGGAACAACCCAAGCGATCTTTCCAGGAAGAGCGGCTGTGCACGCAGGTCGCATCGAAAGCGAGAGGGCAATGAACGGACACAACGGCTGCAAACCCGAGATTAT
>JAUWAH010000265.1 GCA_030602145.1 Desulfobulbus sp. | reverse complement strand
GGCGGTGAGGCGTAGGCTGCACCCCTCCACGGTGGTCAGGGTCAGCACCTCCTTGACGCCGGTGGCAAAAAAACCCTGGTCGGTGGAGGACCACAGCCGGCCGTCGACCGCCAACTGGCAGCTCGTACCGACCAGATCCCGCACCCGGCGGGGCCCCTGGCCGGTCAGCACCCAGGCATCGCCGGTGACGCATGGGTTGGTCGCCTCGAATTTTCCCAGTTGTGGTGTGGCGTTATCCCTGTTGGCGGCATCGATGAACAGCACGCCGGGCTCGCCGTTGTGCCAGGCCAGATCGACGATCCTGTCGAAGACCTCGCGGGCGCGCAGGGATTCGATCACCTTGCCGTTGGAGGGGTCGATCAGGTCGTAGTAATGGTCCATCCTGACCGCTTCCATGAACAGGTCGGTGATGGCGACGCTGAAATTGAAGTTGGTGTAGCGGCTCTGGTCCTGCTTGGCGACGATGAACTCCATGATGTCGGGGTGGTCGACCCGGAGCACGCCCATGTTGGCACCGCGCCGCTTGCCGCCCTGTTTGATGGTCTCGGTGGCGGCGTCGAACACGGCGGCGAAGCTCAAGGGACCGGAGGCCACGCCCTGGGTGGAGCGGACCGCCGAATTCTTGGGCCGCAGGCGGGAAAAGGAATAGCCGGTGCCGCCGCCGGTCTTGTGGACCAGGGCACCGTTGCGGATGGAGGTGAAGATGCCGTCCATGGAGTCGTCCACCGGCAGGACGAAGCAGGCCGACAGTTGCCCCAGGTCGGTGCCGGCGTTCATCAGGCAGGGCGAGTTGGGGAGGAAGTCGAGGGTGTAGATCATGGTGAAGAACCGGTCGGCCAGGCCCTCGTAGTCGGGCTGGTCGCTGTCCACCCCGGCCACGGCGTTGGCCACCCGGCGGCAAAGGGTCTCCCAGTTCTCCAGCGGCCTGCCCTCCGCATCCTTGAGATAATAGCGCCGTTCTAGCACGGTCTCGGCCGTGTCGGTCAGTTGCTGCCTGGGTATGGTTCTGGTCATGGTGGCCTCGCGGTATGGTTTCTTCTCGTCTTCCTCTCCCGGTGACCGGTGGCGCCGTTTTCCTGCCGTTTCCCCGTCCGTCCCCCGTTGTGGCATCGCCCGATCGGGCGACGGCGGCACGGACGGTTTTGGGCTGACCGCCCCCAGTCGACGGGCACAATATCACAACATATAGCGCGCATCAAGAATAAATCATGCCACATGTAGTGCTGGACAAAACATCCTGTTTTCAACGAGTTCAGGGAAAAAAGGGGCTGTCGGCGACAAAAACGCCGAGCGGCGACCACCCGGACAACCCCACCGGCAGTGGTGGGTCGGCCCCATGGCCGGTGGTCGCCAACGGCTGGCTGCCTCTGGAAAAATCCCGGCCTCTTGCCGCTTGCGGATTCGCGGCTCGCTCAGTATAGTGGAACCAATTTTTCTGCCGGTACGGTCACTCTGCCCGGCAGTTCAGGAACCTACTGACCGCCCCGGCCGCCGGCCGGGCACCACCGGCCAAAAACCGCCAAAGGACCCCCTGCCCATGCTGAAAAAAACCCTGCTCTGTGCCGCCCTGCTGTTGCCGCTGAACCTCCACGCCCAGGAACTGAAGAAAAACAACACCGCCGGCGATCTTAACTGGATGGTCGTGGCTTCCTGGACCATGCCGACCAAGCCCCTGGACTTCGCCCAGTCCCTGGACAACAAGAAGGTCTTCATTCTCGGCGCCGACGCCAAGGTCTACATCTTCTCGCCGGACGGCCGCCAACTGGGCGCCCTGCCGGTCGATCCCAACGTCACTGCCATCGACATCGCCGCCCGGGGCGAGATGCTCTTTCTGATCCACAACAAGACCAACACCTACACGGCCATCGATGTCAGCTTCAATCAGAAGATCGACATCACCGGCGCGCCGGTACGCGGCCGGGCCGACGCCCCGATCACCCTGGTCTTGTTCTCCGACTTCGAATGCCCCTGGTGCGGCAAGCTCGAACCGGTGCTGGCCGAACTGCTGGCCCAGAACCAGGATAAGCTGCGCATCGCCTTCAAACACCTGCCGCTGCCCATGCACCCCCAGGCCGAAACGGCCGCCCTGGCCGCCATCGCCGCCCAGCGCCAAGGCAAATTCTGGGAAATGCACGACGCCCTCTTCCAGAACACCACCTGGACCGCCACCACCGTCGAGGAAACCGCCCAGCGGGTCGGCCTCAACATGGAGCAATTCCGAATCGACCTGAACAATCCGCAGACCCAGGCCCAACTGGCCAAGGACAAGGGCGACGCCCAGGCGGCCGAGGTCAACTCCACGCCGACCATGTTCATCAACGGCCGGCCGGTGCGCGACCGCTCCCTGCCCAACCTCCAGAAGATGGTCGCCGAGGCCCTGGCCGCGGCGGGGGCCAAGTAAGGTGAAGCCCTCCGTCGCCCTCAACGCCGAGACCACGCGGGAGATCGAATTCGCCGACAACCGCACCGCCCAGCAGTTGTTCGGCGAACTCAACCGCAACCTGCTCACCATCGAGCAGGCCACCGGGGTGACCATCAACGCCCGCGGCAACGGCTTGCGGATCAGCGGCCGGACGCACGCCGTCGAACTGGCCGCCTCGACCCTGCAGCAGATGTACGTTCTGTTGCAGAAGGGCTATCCGGTGTTCAGCCAGGATATCGCCTTCGGAGTCAAGATCCTCGAATCCTCGCCCCTGGCGAAACTGGAGGAAATCTTCCTCGACAAGGTCTGCATCACCTCCCGCAAGCGGGTGATCTCGCCCAAGTCGGTCAACCAGAAGGCCTACATCGAGGCGATCCGCGAGAACGACATCGTCTTCGGCATCGGCCCGGCCGGCACCGGCAAGACCTATCTGGCCGTGGCCATGGCGGTCTCGGCCCTGGCCCGGGAACAGGTGGCCAAGATCATCCTCACCCGGCCGGCGGTGGAGGCCGGCGAGAAACTGGGCTTCCTGCCCGGCGACATGGCCCAGAAGGTCGATCCGTACCTGCGGCCGCTCACCGATGCCATCAACGACATGATGGGCCAGGAGCGCACCCAGGAACTGACCGAGCAGGGGGTGATCGAGGTGGCGCCGCTGGCCTTCATGCGCGGCCGCACCCTGAACAACGCCTTCATCATCCTCGACGAAGCCCAGAACACCACCCGCGAGCAGATGAAGATGTTCCTCACCCGCATCGGCTTCGACTCGCAGGCGGTCATCACCGGCGACGTCACCCAGATCGACCTGCCCGGCACGCAGAAATCCGGCCTCATCCAGGCCGAACGGATCCTGACCGGCATCAAGGGTATCGCGTTCCGCCATTTCACCAAGGCCGACGTGGTCCGCCATCCCCTGGTGCAGGAGATCATCCACGCCTACGAACAGCAGGACGGCGCCCGGCGACGGCGCACCGACAGCGAGGCCTGATCATGCCCGTCCATCTCAGTCTCAATCCGGAGATCGCCCGCCTGGCCCTCAACCGGCGACTGCTGCAGCGCCGCTGCGACCATCTCCTCCACCTGCTCAAGCTGGAAACCGCCGAGGTCAGCGTCGTGCTCCTCGGGGACACGGCCATGGCCGCCTACAACGAGCGCTACCGCCACAAGGCCGGGCCGACCAATGTGCTGGCCTTTCCCGCCGAAGGCGACGAGGGGTTCGCCCCGCCGGACAACGAACTGGGCGACATCCTCGTCTCGGTGGACACCGCTCGCCGGGAGGCCGGCCGCGACGGCGTCAGCCTCCACCACCGTCTCACCCAACTGATCATCCACGGAATGCTCCACCTGGTCGGCTACGACCACGAGCGCTCGGAGAGCGAAGCCCTCCGCATGTGGGATTTCGAACAGGACCTGTTTGCGCAGATCCAATTGCCAAGGAGTGTTGCCATGCCCTATCTTGCCATCAATGTCGACCATGTGGCCACCGTCCGCCAGGCGCGCGGCGGAATGGAGCCGGACCCGGTGCTGGCCGCCTCGCTGTGCGAACTGGCCGGCGCCGACGGCATCGTCGTTCACCTGCGCGAAGACCGGCGCCACATCCAGGACCGGGATGTGCAGTTGCTGCGGCAGACGGTCAAGACCCGTCTCAACCTGGAGATGGCCATTGTGCCGGAAATTGTCGACTTCGCCCTGGATGTCCGCCCCGACATGATCACCCTGGTGCCGGAGAAGCGCAAGGAACTGACCACCGAGGGCGGCCTGGATGTGCTGGCCAATGCCAAGAAGGTGGGCAAGACCATTGCCAAGATGGGCAAGGCAGGGATTCCGGTGTCGATTTTCGTCGACCCGGATGCGACCCAGGTGCAGGCGGCGCTCGATGCCGGCGCCACCTATGTGGAGCTGCACACCGGCCGCTACTGCGAGGCCCGGACCATGGAGGCGCAGGAGCGGGAATTCCGCCTGATCGAACAGACGGCCGAGTTGGCCTATGAATCGGGGCTGCGGGTCAATGCCGGGCACGGACTCGACTACCGCAACGTCCATGCCGTCGCCGCCCTGCCCTTCATCGACGAGTTGAGCATCGGCCACGCCGTGATCAGCCGGGCGGTGCTGGTCGGCCTGGAGAACGCGGTCCGCGAGATGCTGGCCATCGTCCGCGCCGTC
>JAUWAH010000460.1 GCA_030602145.1 Desulfobulbus sp. | reverse complement strand
CCAGCAGGGTGGTGCACTCGAAATAGGTGGGCAGGGGGCGGTCGCCGAGCAGGGTGGCCAGCCGGTTGATCAGGGCGGCGAGATCCTCGGTGGGGATGTAGCTGTCATTGATCCGGAACCTCTCCCGTACATGGCTGAGATGGGGGGAGGAGTAAAAACCGGTGCGGATGCCGGCGGCGGAGAGGATGGCCAGCATGGTTGCCCCCACCGAGCCCTTGCCGTTGGTACCGGCCACGTGGACAATGTTGAATCGTCGATGGGGATTGCCCAGTTCGTCCAGCAGGCTGCGAGTGGTTTCCAGGCCGAGCTTGATGGCGAACATCTGCCGTTGGTCGAGCCAATCGAGGGACTCGGCGATGTTCATGGTCGCGGCCGCCGGTCCGACGGTCATTCAACCACCTCCAGCCGGGCGTAGTCGAGATGGAGAATTTTGCTGCCGTGGCGGTCGAACAGCACTTCGACCCGGCGCGGACCGGGGATGGAGGTGATCCGGCCGAGGCCGAAAAAGGCGTGGTTGACCTGCATGCCCTCCTTGAACTGGGTGCGTGCCGAGGCCACCTTGGCTACCGGTGCGACACCGGCAGGATCGCGGTCGTACTCACTGGTCAGCGGCTGGGTGGCCGCACCGCCCCGGTCGATGCCGGTGTACAGGCCGGGGCTGATTTCCCTGAGGAAGGGCGAAATCGCGGCCCGCATCTGCTGCCGTTCGGCCGTCATCAGGGTGCGGGGATAGGTGAGGTAGAGGTGGTGTTTGGCACGGGTGGCGGCCACATAGAGCAGTCGCCGCTCTTCTTCCCACTGTTCGCCGAAGGCGGCATGCGTATGGGGAAATCTTCCCTCCGCCAAGCCGATGACAAAGACCGTGTCCCATTCCAGCCCCTTGGCCGAATGGATGGTGGAGAGGATCAGCCGTCGGCGGCCTTCGATCTCGTCGGCGGAAACGGTGGTCTCGGGCGGATCGAGGGCGGTGTCGTCGACAAAGGATTGCAGGTCGCCGTATCCGCCGATCAGCGCCTTGAGCTGATCGAGATCCTTGCGCCGTTTGGGGTAGTCGTCAAAGTACATCTTCTCGAACACCGGGGTGTAATACTCCATCACCCGCTCAAACTGATCGGAGGGCAACAGGGAGGGGGCGCGCAGCTCCTCCAGGGACGTGGTCAGCAGGTCGAACTGGGTTTTCCAGGCCGGTCCGGGCCGATAGGCGGCCAGGGCGGTGAAGGGGTCATCGGACTCCCGCAGCACGGCGAGGATCTTCTGCACCGTTTTCGGTCCGACCTTGTCAACCTGCAGCAGGATGCGGTTCCAACTGAGGTTGTCCCAGGGGTTGATCACCACCCTGAAAAAGGAGAGCGCATCCTTGATGTGGGCGGATTCGGTGAGTTTGAGGCCGCCGCGCTTGTCAAACTCGATGCCGTGCCCGGCCAGTTCGATCTCCAGCTTGAACGAGTGGAAGCCGGAACGGAAGAGCACGGCGATCTCGTCGAGGGAGATGTTTTCATCCTGCCGTTTCTTGATGGTTTCGACCACGAACCGGGCCTCCGCCGCTTCGGTGGGCGCGGCCACCAGATGCGGACGGATGCCGCCGCTGTGGCTGGTGAACAGGGTCTTGGCGAACTTTTTTTCAGCGTTGGCGATGATGGCGTTGGTCAATTGGAGGATGGGCGCGGTGGAGCGATAGTTTTCCTCGAGTTTGACAATGGTGGTGCCGGGAAACTGCTCAGGAAAACGCATGATATTGGCAAAATCGGCGCCGCGAAAGCTGTAGATCGACTGGGCGTCGTCGCCGACCACCATGACATTGCCGTGGCGGCTGGCCAGGAGCCGGACGATGTCGGCCTGCATCTGGTTGGTGTCCTGGTATTCATCGACCAGGATGTGGGCAAAACGGCTGGTCAGTTCGTCGCGGGCCCGGTCCGATTCGGCAAGCAGACGCTTCCAGTGGACCAGGAGATCGTCGTAATCCATCAAGCCATGGTCGAGCTTGAACTGGCGGTAGTGCTGGGCGATGGTGTAGATGTCGCCAATGAACTCGATCAGGTGGATATGGTCGCCATGCACCAGTTGCTCGATGGTGGTGGATTTGTTGATTGCACCGGAAATCAGGTTGAAGATCACCCGCCTCGAGGGGAAGCGCTTGCCGGCGCCGCCCATGCCCAGGGAGGATTTGAGCAGATTGACAATTCCCTCGGAATCGCCCCGGTCGATGATGGTGAAGTTGGCGCCCAGGCCGAGATGGTGGCCGTAGCGGCGGAGAAGAATGTTGGCGGTGGCGTGGAAGGTGCCGCCCATCACCCGTCGGCAGGAACCGGCGGTCAGCTCGCCGACCCGGTGCAGCATTTCCTGGGCGGCGCGGCGGGTAAAGGTGAGCAGGAGGATCGATTCCGGCTCAACCCCCCGATCGATCAGATGGGCCATGCGGTGGACCAGTGTGCGGGTCTTGCCGTAACCGGCGCCGGCGATCACCAGATTGGGGCCGTCACCGTGGGTGACGGCGGCCCGTTGGGCAGGATTGAGGGATTCGAGGTGGGCAGCGGCATGGGGCGGCGGCGGGTGGCCAGCGCCTGAAATGAATTGGTCGTGCATAGCGGCACTTCTACCATAGCGGGGTTCAGGGTGCAATGGCTGTTGACATCTGCCGCCGGGACTCGGT
>JAUWAH010000381.1 GCA_030602145.1 Desulfobulbus sp. | reverse complement strand
CCCGGCTGTGGGGAACGGGTTTTCCCTATGGCACAATGGTCGTCAACCTGGCGGGTTGCTTTGTCATCGGGTTGCTGTTCGCCCTGGCGGACCGGTCCAGGCTGTTGACCCCCGATGTCCGCTTGCTGCTCATCACCGGTTATCTGGGCGCCCTGACCACTTTCTCCACCTTTTCCCTGGAAACCGTCAATGCCGGGCGAGCCGGCCTTATGCTGCAATCGGTGACCAACATCCTGATCAATAATGTAGGCGGGTTGGCCCTCACCTATCTGGGGCTGCGTTTGGGCGGTCTGCGCTGGGGAGCATAATGCTGCGGTACAAAGCCATCGAAATCTTCACCAACGAGGAGGCCCGGTACCGGGGAAAACCGGTTGCCGATGCCGTGATCGAGTATGTCAGCGGTCTGAAAATTGCCGCCCGCTGCATCGTCACCCGGGGGATTGCAGGCTGTTATGAAAGCGGTGAGGTGGCCACCGGTCGACTGGAGGTGCTTTCCTTCAACCTGCCGATCCGTATCTACATCGTCCTGCCGGCAGCGGCCACCGACCAGGTGCTGGCCGGATTGGACCAACTGGTCGGCAGCGGCATTCTCGCCCTGCACGATCTCACCGTGGTCAGCCACAAGGCGGCCAACACCTTCTTTCCCCGGCAAATGACCGTCAGGGACGTCATGACCGTCGAGCCGGCCCGCGTCGAAACCGACAGCCCGGCGAGCGAGGCGGCCCGGCTGCTCCTCTCCTCTATTTTCACCGGCTTGCCGGTGGTGGATGCGGGCGGCCGTCCCGTGGGGGTGGTCACCCAGGGCGATCTGATTGCCAAGGGGGGGCTGCCCCTGCGTCTGGGGTTGCTGGCGGAATCGGCGCAGGGCGATGAGGAGGCCGTGATGGCAACCCTTGGGCGAAAACGGGTCGAGGAGATCATGACCGCACCGGCGGTGATCATCCAGGAGGATCGGCCCCTGACCGAAGCCGTCGACATCATGCTAACGAACAAGCTGAAACGGTTGCCGGTGGTGGGCAAGGGGGGCCGTCTGGTCGGCATGCTGTCCCGCCTGGATATCTTCAAGACGGTCATGCGCGAAGCCCCCGACTGGGAGGCCTTCCGGGCCCAGGAGATCACCGTGAACAATCTGCGGACGGTGAAGGATATCGTGCGCCGCGACACCCGGACCGTCTCGCCCGAGACAACCATCGACACGGTGATCCGGATCATCAACGGCAACGATATTCAGTGCGTGGCCGTGGTCAATGGCAACGGCACCCTGATCGGCATGATCGCCGACAGCGATCTGCTCCATTACTTCAAGCCGGACCCGGAAGGATTGCGAGCCCTGTTTGCACGCCTGGCCCATCCTTCCGGCAAGGATCTGGCGGAACGCCTTGCGGCCACAACGGCCTTTGACGTCATGTGCTCCGACCTGCTGACAGTCGAGGAGGACATGCTGATTGAAGACGCCATTCGACTGATGACCGAAAAGAGGCTGAAGCGACTGCCGGTGATCGACGTCGCCGGGCGGTTCAAGGGAATGATCAGTCGCGACTCACTGCTGCGGACCGGTTACAGTCGGCTCGCCTGAGACCGCCATCACCTCGACCCTTGTGGAGGTGCTCCCCGCCGCAGTTCCCCCCCCCTATTCCTTGACCGTCGGCCCGCTCCAGGAGTGGCCGGCCACTGCCTCGTTGCACAGTTTCTCCAGTTGGGCGACCACCGTTTCCAGGCGGCTGTTGTCGACCGGCGGCGGCATCTTCTTTAATTCCTCAAGCAGTTCGGGCGACTGCAAGCGGGACAGTTCGATCTGGTCCTCGATCTGATCGATGGCCATGTGCACGGTCATGGTGATGAAGTCTTCGGCCTTGGCTGTCACCTGCTTGAACTTCGGCCGGGCACGAAACCTCTCGATCAGCACCTCGCCGATGACGAACAGGCTGCGGCTGACCAGGCCGTTTTCGAATCCCGAGGTGATGGGCAGAAAGGCGATGGTCTGGGCGTACTGTTGCATCATCGGCCGGTTGCGGGTCCGCAGGACCGTAAGGATCAACTGGTACAAGAGCTTGATGAACGAGTGGGCCACCCTCCTGTCCATGCTTTGCAGGGCGCGAATGCAACTGGACTGGCCTTGGGGTTGTTCCGCATCGATGGCCCGGGCGGTGGTCGATTCGACCACCGCATCGCGGTCCAACAATTGGGCGGTGATGGTGTCGACCACATCGTCGCGGGCCGCCGCCAGTGCATCGCAGAGCAGATCGTGGAGGATGAGATGCGGCCGGTCGCTGCTTCTGACCAGCATCGCCTCGTTCCAATTCCGCCAGAGTTCGGGATTTTTCTTCATGTTTTCGATGAGAAAAACCAGTCGTCTGGTGATGGATTTGCGCGGGGTCGGCTTCCACCCCAGGTGGCTGCGGGTCCAGGAGCTGTCGGCCACCAATTGCTGGTCGACATAGTTGAGCATCCAGAGTCTCTCGAAGGGCTCCTTGCCCTGGAGATGGCAGAGCGCCTGCCTCGCCAGGACCATGGGCGTCAGCAGCCATCCGGGGGTGAAGAACGGCTTGCGGGCACTATTGTAGAAAAACTGGGTGGCGATATTGAACAGCTCCAGATGGGACACCGCCCCGTCCGGGCCGCCGTTGACCACGCACAGCCGCTCCAGGTCGTCGCTTTTTTCCAGGACGCGCAGGAAGAGTTGCACCAAATCCTGGACATGGACATAGGGGATGGCCGAACGGCCACGACCGGCCAGGATGCGGGATTCGAGGAACTTGCCGGAGCACCAGTTGTTGAGCATGGTATACAGCGGCGGATACTCGCACCAATCGCTGAATACCGCCGCGATCCGGACGATCGCGCCGGGCACCCATTGGGCGTATTCGCGGAGCAACTCCTCGCCGGCCCGCTTGCTGCGGGCGTAGGGGATATCGGCATCGGGCGGGGTTTGCTCGGTCACCACCACGCCGAAAGGGCAGGCCGCTTGGGAGCTGGCAAAGACAAAACGCCTCACTTGCAGTTCCTTGGCCAGGTCGAGCATGTTCCGCGTGCCCCAGACGTTGGTGCGGACGTATTCCGGATGCTCTTCGTTGGTGAAATCGTAGTAACCGGCCAGATTGACCACATAGTCGATCCCGCCCTGGTCACGGAGCCGCTGAACATTGCCGAGCAGCTTTTCCCGGTCGGCGATATCCACCTGAATCCAACGCAGATTGGCCTCCGGCTGCACACCGGCCTCCTCCATGGACCGCCGGGCAATGCAGAACAGGCGGAATTTGCCGGTGGCGGCTTTGATGAAGTTGCGCCCGACAAAGCCCGATGCACCGGTGAGCAATAATCCTGGTAGTGTTGAATCCATATCTTCT
>JAUWAH010000238.1 GCA_030602145.1 Desulfobulbus sp. | reverse complement strand
CGGGCAGTGAGTTCGCGGGGGCTGAACGGCTTGACCACATAATCGTCGCCGCCGATCTCCAAGCCCACCACCCGATCCACCTCCTCGCCCCGGGCGGTGACGAAGATAATCGGCACATCGCAGCGTTGCCGTATCTGTCGGGCCAGATCGAATCCGTTCATGTCCGGCAGGCCGACATCGAGAATCACCAAGGCCACGGGGGTGGCGGAGAGCACCGAAAGTCCCTCGCCACCGCTGCCCCGCCAGTGAACCCGGTATCCTTCGGTGCTCAAGGCGTACACGATATTTTCAGCAATGGACGGTTCATCCTCAACCACAAGGATCTGCTCCGGCATCTCGGCTCCTTCCGGTCAGTTGCCCGTTACGCCGCCCTGGATGGCCTGTGGCAGGACGATGGTCGAAATGGAGTTTTTCGGCGACCCCTCGATGATCCGATCGCTGTAGGTGAGGTAGACCAGGGTGGAGCGCTTCTTGTCGTAGAAGCGCACCACCTGGATCTTCTTGAACAGCAGGGACGCCGATTTCTTGAACACCTCCTTGCCGTTGTCCTTGCCCGAGGCCACCCGTTCCGGCAGGGTGATCGGCCCGGTCTGGCGGCAGGAGATGGATGCGTCCGAGGTGTCCTCGGCCACGCCGATGGTCCCTTTGATGCCACCGGTCTTGGCCCGGCTGACATAGCAGGTGGCCCCCTTGATGTCCGGGTCGTCGAAGGCCTCGATCACGATTTTATCGTTGGCGCCGACGAATTTGAAGGTGGTGCTGACCTCGCCGATCTCCTCGGCCCGCACGGTGACCGCAACCAACAGCAGCATGCCGAAGCACAGGATCGACAAACATTTCCTCAACATGTCAGACCTCCTTCTTCGGCTTGGCCGCCGAACGGTTCAGGGCGCTGAGCAGCGACTTGATCGAGGCGACGATGATATCGGTGTCCACGCCGGCCCCCCACCAACTCTCCTCATCGTGATCGAGGATCTCGATATAGCTCACCGCCTTCGACGAACTGCCGCGGGCAAGAGCATGCTCGTGGTAGGAATGCAGGGCAAACTGCAATCCCAGCCCGTCGCGCAGGGCCGAACAGAAAGCATCGAGCGGTCCGTTGCCGGTGGCCCCAATAGTAGTCTCCACCCCCTTGACCACCACCACTGCCTCGATCTCGGCCACCGAGTTTTCCTCGTCCCGGTCGAAGTGCCGCTTGACCACATTGAATGATTTGAGGCCATACCCGTTGGTGTTGAGCAAGTACTCCTTCTCGAAGGTGTGGAAGATCATCTCCGGGGTCAGTTCGTCGCCGAAGGCGTCCGACACCTCCTGGATCACCCGGCCGAAACCCGGATGCATATCCTTGGGCAGCTTGAAGCCGAATTCGTGATCCATGATGTAGGCGACGCCGCCCTTGCCGGACTGGCTGTTGATACGGATAATCGACTCGTAGGTGCGGCCGACGTCCTGGGGATCGATCGGCAGATAGGGCACCTCCCACAGACCGCTTTCGGTGAGTTCGTGGGCGGTCATGCCCTTGTTGATCGCATCCTGGTGCGAGCCGGAAAAAGCGGTATAGACCAACTCGCCGGCATAGGGATGGCGGGGATGGACCTTCATCTTGGTGCACCGTTCATAGACATTGATCACCTTGTTGATCCGGGAGAAATCGAGATTCGGATCCACGCCCTGGGTGAACATGTTGAGCGCCAGGGTGACGATGTCGACGTTGCCGGTCCGCTCGCCGTTGCCGAACAGGGTGCCCTCCACCCGGTCGGCGCCGGCCATCAGGGCCAACTCGGTGGCCGCCACCGCCTCGCCCCGGTCGTTGTGGGCATGCAGGCTGATCAGGGCGCAGTCGCGGTTTTTCATGGTGCGGCAGAACCACTCGATCTGGTCGGCATAGATATTCGGGGTCGACATCTCCACCGTGGCGGGCAGATTGATGATCACCGGGTTGGCGGGGGTCGGCTCCCAGACCTCCATGATCGCCTCGCAGATTTCCAGGGCGAAATCGAGTTCGGTGCCGGTGAAACTCTCCGGCGAATACTCGTAGCGGATGCGGGTCTCGGTCCGCGCAGCCTGGTCGCGGATCAGCCGGGCCCCTGCCACGCCCAGTTCGATGATCTCCCGGCGGCCCTTCTTGAACACCACATCGCGTTGCAGGGTCGAGGTGGAGTTATAGAGGTGGACGATGGCTTCCTTCGCTCCCTGCACCGAGGCAAAGGTCTTCCTGATCAACTGTTCGCGAGCCTGGGTCAGCACCTGGGGCACCACGCCATCGGGAATATGGTTGCCGTCGATCAGCAGGCGAAGAAAGTCGTATTCGATCTGCGAGGCCGAGGGAAAGCCCACCTCGATCTCCTTGAAACCGACCAGCACCAAAAGCTGGAACATTTCCAGTTTTTCCTCCAGGTTCATCGGCTGGATGAGGGCCTGGTTACCGTCGCGCAGGTCGACGCTGCACCAGATCGGTGCCCGGTCGATTATCCGATCGGGCCAGGTGCGGTTCGTCAGCCGCACCGGTGGATAGGGACGGTACTTCTTCAATTTTTCCTGGTCCATGTTCTCTCCTTGTCCACGTCAAAAAAAAAGCCACGGTTTGGCAAACCGTGGCTTCGAGGGTTCAGATGCGAAGGGGCCTGTCAGGACACACCCTCCTCCCCTGCCACGGATTGCCCGTGCAGTCGGCTAAGGAGAAGAAGGAGCGCAAGCGTTGGTGTCATGATCCGGTCCATTGGTAAATTTCTGTCATAGTATAACTCCATCCCCATTTGTCAAGCGGGAAAAAAAGAGGACCGGGTATCCTGCCGGCGGAGATCTACATTCCCTCCCGGAGAAATCGTTCCGCCAGGTCGACATCGTGTTTGGAGCCGATGATCAGCGGCACCCGCTGGTGGAGATTGGTGGGTTCGATATCGAGAATGCGACGGCCGTCGTCGGTGATCGCCCGGCCGCCGGCCTGTTCGACGATCATGGCCAGGGGCGCTGCCTCGTAGAGGAGCCGCAGCTTGCCTTCGGACTTTTCACCGCTCTTCTTGTCACGGGTGTAGAGGAAGATGCCGCCCTTGATCAGGTTGCGGTGCACATCGGCCACCAGGGAACCGATATAGCGCAGACTATACGGTTTTCTGGGGCCATCCGCTGTTTTGAGATGCTCAATGAAGCGGCGGGTGGCATCGAACCAATGGGGGGTGTACGCCTCGTTGACACTGTAATACTGGGATTTTTCCGGAATCTTGATATCGGGATGACTGAGGAAGAACTCGCCGACGCTCGGGTCGAGGGTGAACCCGTGCACCCCGGACCCGGTGGTGTAGACCATCACCGTGGACGAGCCATAGATAATGTAGCCCGCCGCCACCTGTTTGCTGCCCTTCTGAAGCAAATCACGGACATCGCCCTGGCCGGAATCGCTCAACCGCCGGTGGATGGAAAAGATGGTGCCTATGGAAACGTTGACATCGATATTGGTGGAACCGTCCAGCGGATCGAAGGCGATGGTGTAATTACCCTCATAGCCGTCGAGCACCGGGATGATGTCGTCATCCTCCTCGGAAGCCATCACGCAGACATGGCCGCACTGCTCCATCCGCCGCTTAATGGTCTGGTTGGCGAATACGTCCAGCTTCTGTACGGTCTCGCCCTGGATATTGGTGCGGCCCGACTGGCCGAGGATATCGGCCAGGCCCGCCATGTTGACCTCGGCGCTGATGATCTTGCCGGCCACCACCAGGTCGTTGAGCAGGCCGGTCAATTCGCCGGTGGCCCCCGGATGGAGCAACTGATCGTCCATGATCTGGCGACTGACGGTGATTCCTTTACGCTTGGCAAGCATGATACCCTCCCTATGGCCTCCCGGCAGGCACGTTGGCCGCCGAGGGCCTCTTCATTGTTTCTTGTCGATGGTTGGCAACGGTTGCCACTGGCTCAAACAGGCGACCAGGGTCCGCACCGCTGTCCCTGAAGGCCCCTTGGGAACATAGGTTTTTTCAGTGAAATCCCAGGCGGTCCCGGCGATATCGAGATGGGCCCAGGGGGTATCGCCGACGAACTCCTGCAGATAACAGGCGGCGGTGATGGTTCCGGCGCTGCGGTCACTGCCGGCATTCTTGATGTCGGCAATGCGCGAATCGATCTGCTTGCGGTACTCAGGCCCAAGGGGCAGACGCCACAGGGGTTCGCCGACCCGGTCGCCGGCCTCGATCAACCGCTGCGTCAACTGATCGTGGTTGCTCAGGATTCCGGTCCGATGGTGCCCGAGTCCGACAATCACCGCGCCGGTCAGGGTAGCCACATCGATCACCGCCTCGGGTTTGTAGATCTCGATGCCGTAGGCCAGGGCGTCGGCCAGGATGAGCCGTCCCTCGGCGTCGGTATTGATGATCTCGGAGGTCTTGCCGCCATAATGACGGATGACGTCTCCCGGTTTCAGGGCCGCCGATCCGGACAGATTGTCCGTGGCCGGGACCAGGGCGACCACGTTCACCCCCATAACGCCGATCTCGGCCAGGGCCTGCATGGCGGCGAGCACCGCCGCACCGCCGCACATGTCGTACTTCATGTCCTCCATGCCGGACGGGGGTTTGGTGCAGATGCCGCCGGAATCGAAGGTCAAGCCCTTGCCGACCAGAAGAACGGTCGGTTGCTTCTTGCTGGGCCGGTATTCGAGGATCACCAGATGCGGCGGCAGGGCCGAGCCCTGATTGACGCCGAGAATGCCGCCCATGCCTAGCTTCTGCATGTCCCCCTTATTCAGCACCTTGTACTTGAGCCGGGTCTTCCTGCTCAACTGCTTGCCATGGTCGGCAAAATCGGCTGGGGTCCATCTGTTGCCGGGTCTATTGGCCATGTCCCGGGCCGAACAGGTGGCCGTGGCGAGCACCCGGCCCCGTTCCATGCCGGCACGGATCGCGCTGACGGCCAGCCCACCGCCGTGGAGC
>JAUWAH010000253.1 GCA_030602145.1 Desulfobulbus sp. | reverse complement strand
GCCGGTGCCCGATTCGCCGGTGATGAGCACGGTTAAATCGACCCGGCCGACGTTCTCGATTAGGGCATAGACCGCCTGCATGGCGTCGCTCGCCCCCAGAAAGCGGTGAAAATGTCGTCGTCCCGCATGCCAGGGACTGGGAAGGGTCAGATCACGAATCACCAGGACCGCTCCCTCGGTGCCTCCCCGTCCATCCTTGAGTGGAGCCACGGCAACACTGAACACCTTCTTTCCGGAGTCGCCGTCAGCCTGGCATTCGAACAGGCGCTGTCCGCTCTCCTGGCCGGTTTTCAGGACCTGGAGCAATTCCTTTTTCAACGGTTCGAGATCCTTGCGACCGCAGAGGGGTATGATGCTCCGCTGCTCGCCCATGCCCGGGTGCAACTCGGCGAGCAGCATGCGGGCCGCCGGGTTCATGTCCATGATGTCGAGGTTCGGGTCCACGGTGACGATGGCGTCGGTCACGCTCCTGAACACGGTTTCCAGAAAGGCGCGGTAATGCTCGCGTTCCCGTTCGGCCTGCCGCTGTCCCTGCTCCAGCCTGTACTGGGTGAGGGCCAGGCGGGCGGTTTTCAGCAGCGTATCCTTGTCCACCGGCTTGGGCAGGTAATCGAAGGCCCCCAGCCGAACCGCCTCGGCCGCTGTGTCCACCGTCGGATACCCGGTGATCATGACCACCGGGCAGGCCGAGCCCATCTCCCGGAGTCGCTTGAGCACATCGATGCCGGTATGGCCGCCCAGCACGATATCGCTGATGATCAGATCGAATGATCGGCTGGTGCAGGCATGAATGGCCTCGTCATAGGTGGCGGCGGTGATGACCGGTGCATAGCCCTGGTTCTGCAAGAAGAACTGGAAGGTATTGCGCAGGCTTTCCTCGTCGTCGATCACCAGGATGGCTGTTCCCTGTTCATGGTTGGTCACGGCGTACCTCCTTGGTCATGCATGATGGAAAGCGGTCAGATCGCGGAAGACCACCACCGCGCCGGTCAGACGCTGGTTTTCCAGTATGGGCGTACTGATGTATTCGACCTGGAACGAGGTGCCGTCCCGTTTCCAGAACACCTCATCGGCCCCGAAATGGACTTTGCCGTCCCGGTAGGCTTGATGGATGGGGCATTGGTCGACCGGATAGGCGGTGCCATCGGCTCGGGTATGGTGGATCAGGTCATGATGCGACAACCCGACCAGGTCGTCTGGTTCCCAGCCAAGCAGTAATGAGGCCGCCTTGTTGACAAAGGTTACCTTGCCCCTGTTGTCCAAACCGAAAATTCCATCGCCGGCGGATTCGAGGATCAGCTCCATCCGTCTTTTGATCCGTTCGGTTTCGGCCTCGGCCTGGATGCGTTCGGCGATTTCCCGGTTGAGGGAGGCGTTGGTGACGCTGATCTCAAAGGTCCGGCGTTCGACCCGCTCCTCCAAATCCGTCCTGGTCACGGTCAATTCACGGTCGGCTTCGGCCAATTGCTGTTTCAGTTCGGCCAATTCCCGTGCACAGCCGGTGAGGCGACTGTGCACCATGGCTGCCACCGCCGCGAACAGACCGATGAGGACAACCAGGGAAAGCAGGGCAAAGGGCCACTGGTCAAGCTCTTCCGGGCCAACGAGCATTTCCCGGTCCATGAGGGCCAGCAGAACGGTGGCGACGAGAAAGAGAACGGCTATCTGGCCCACCGTTTTGGTCTGCTCTTCCATTCAGATCGAACTCCCCTCTGCCGCCGGCAGATCGATGAGGACCTTGGTCCATTTGCCCCATTGACTCTGGATGCGGAAATGGCCTTTGTTTTCCCTCACCAGGCTGTGGCTGATACTGAGACCCAGGCCCGTGCCCTCCCCTTTGGTTTTGGTCGAGAAGAATGGGTCCATGAGTCGGTCCATCAGATCATGCTCGATGCCGGTGCCGTAATCGGTGATGGTGATGCGAACGAACAGGCGGTGATCGCAGTGGACGGGGAAGGCGGCGAGGGCGATCAGTTTGTCGGGATGGGGGGCCCGGTACCGTTCGTTGAGGGCGTAGCGGGCATTGCTGAACACGTTGAAGAGGACCTGCTGAATCTGCTGGGGGTTGCAGAAGGCCAGGGGGAGATTGTCGGCATAGTCCTCGTGGAGCGTGATGCCATCGATCAGGTACTGATGCTGGATCAGGTCGATGCAGTGGCGAAACAGTGTGGGGATGAGGACCGGTTCCGGCGATTGAGGTCGTTTGCGGGAAAAATCGAGCAGATTGCGGGTGATGCCGGCAATCCGCCGGCCTTCCTGAATGATGCTGTGCAGATAATGGGCATTGTTGCCGATCTGATTGGTATCGATCAGGATCTGGGCATAGTTGATGATACCGTTGATGGGGTTGTTGATCTCATGGGCCACGCCGGCGGCCAACTCTCCCACCGAGGCCAGTTGGGCGGCGCGAAAGGCTTCGGCCTTCATCAACTGTTCCTCGGTCAGGTCACGGGCCAGGAGCAGCGCCCCTCCGGAAGAGCCGTCCTTCTGACGCAGCGGGCTGACGGTCAGCAGGAAATGACCGCGCAATCCCACCAACTCGGTTTCGAAGATCCGGCTTTTTTGCTGGCTGAGCAGAACCTCAAGCGGACAGGTGGCCTCCGGTCGACGGCCGCCGTGCAGGATTTCACAGACGCCTCGCCCGACGATTTCCTGCCGTGGCCGGCGTGAAGCCGTCAGCAAGGCCGGATTGACATCGACAATGACACCCTGCTCGGAAACGATCAGGGCCGGGTCCTGAACCGAGGAGAAGATGTTTTCCCATTTGGCCAGGGCATGGTTGAGGGCTTTGTCGACAGCAATTTTTTCGGTGATGTCGATACCGAACAGGACCAGGCCCACCCGTCCCTGCTCGATGTCCGGGCGGATGGAGCCGTGCCATTCGATGACCCGGCTGTCGCCGCTTCGGGTGTGCAATTCCGCCTGGAAATTCATCTCCGACCGGCCGCCCTTGAGCAGAGCGGAGAGATGCTGCTGGCTTTCTGCCCGCTTCTCCGGACTGATCAGGATGTCGACCCAAAACTTCCCCTTGACCTCGTCCTCGCTGTACCCGGTTACCTTTTGGGCTGTTGGGTTGAAGGACAGTATTTCGCCACAGTGGGAAAGCGAAACCAGAAGGGCCTGCACCGTTTGCACGATTTCGCAGTTGAAATCATGTTCGAGGCGAAGGTGCTGCGAGGTGTGGCGGGTATGCAGGGTTCTGGAAATGGTGGCCGCGACGTTGGCGATGAAATCGAACTCGATGCCGGTGAAACCGGCTTTGCGAATGGAGACAATGGTGAGAACGCCGTATTCCTGGCGATTGTAGACCAGGGGCCAAAAACCACAGGAGTGACCACCGGTGAGGGTGGCAAGTCGGTTCAGCAGGTTCTCTGGGTCGGCGTCGAAGGGATCAAGGGCCCTGGCGGCCGGTTTGGCGGGCACCGTCCCGTTTTTGGCCAGGCCAGCGGCCAGTTGCCGGCATTTCCTGGCGGGCAGGCCGTCACGGGCCACCATGGCGAGCGGTGCCACATCATCGCGGCTTGCGGCCTGGGCCACCCAGATAAGGCAATATTCCGGATCCTGCAGCAGCAGCGAGCAGCAGGTGGTCAGGTAAGCGGCCTCATCGACGGCCGGATCGACCTGCAACTCGCCCAATTCCCGCAGCAGTTTATAGCGCTGGACGTACAGTGCTATCTTGTTTGCTTCCGGTTCCATGCCCAAAATGGTCAACGGTATGCCGGAGGTGACAACCCCGGTGCAACGAATGTGTGGTATCGTTGATGGCGGTGCCACACAAAGACAACAGAAATGTGGCATCGATGCATCAAGAATGTTGGTTTTCTCCTCCTTCTGCATCGAACGTGCCTGATGTCGCCGCTCTGTGGTGAAAGAGCGGTCATCCTGTTGTGCTGAACAGGATGGCCATTCGGCCCCGGTTGCCTGGTCGATGGAGACGTTCCTGCGTTGTTGTGTCTACCAGTACGCCTCCTTGTTGGCAGCGTCGGCGTAGCGAACCGAGCCGGTCTTGAGGGCGTTGACGGCGTCGCGGACCCTGCCGGCGACGTCGTTGACCACCCTGATGCCGGCGGCCTCGAGGGTGGCGAAGGCCTTGGGTCCGCAGTAGCCGGTCATGAGCACCTCGGCCCCCCGGTCGCTGACCATGGTCGCCGCCTGGATGCCCGCTCCCTTGAAGGCGTTGACGTTGTCGCTGTTGTCGATGGCCTCGAAGGCCAGGGTGTCGGTGTCGACGATGAGGATGTAGGGTGCCCGGCCGAAGCGGGGATCGACCTCGCTGTCGAGCAGCACGCCCTTGGCGGTGATGGCTACCTTCATGGCACTCTCCCTGTCAGTGGCCGCCGCCGCCGCAGACCTGGTTGTCCATGATCCGGGGCAGTCGGCCGGCCAGAAAATCCTCGACCACCGGCCGGATCTCCGGCCGCTCGCCGTCGTGATAGACCTCGATGCCCACCTGACGGAAACCCATCAGGGGCCGCATGCCGATGCCGCCGACCACCAGGGCGTTGACCCCGGCCTCGGCCAGGAGGTTGACCGGGACCATGCAGCCGCCCTGGACGTGTTCCTTGTTGGCCAGGATCGACACCTGCATGATCTGACCGTTCTCCACGTCGATACAGGTGAAGACGTCGCAATGCCCGAAATGGCCGGACCGCATGCCGTCCAAGCCGCCTTGTCCCTCGGAGGGGATCGCCAATCGCACCAT
>JAUWAH010000474.1 GCA_030602145.1 Desulfobulbus sp. | reverse complement strand
CCAGCGTCGCGCGTGCCTCCGCCCGGTTGGAGCGCATGGTGTAGTTGGAGTAGGCCGGCAGAGCGATGGCGGCCAACAGACCCAGAACAGCCACGACGACCAGAATTTCGATCAAGGTAAAACCTTTAGCATTCCCTTGCCTCATAGATCCTCCCGAGTCTCCATCCATCAGCGTAATTGCCGCCACGAGCGTCTACCGAAATCATCGCTGTCGCCGCCCTTTTCGCGCAACACCGCGATTCCCCCTTCCGAACCGCCAAAATATTTATATTCGAGTGCCCCGGCCTCAATGACGGCCGGTGTTTTGATAATGCCGACGTTGGATTGGATACCGCTGACTGCAATGGTCAGAGTTTCGCCATTCACCGTAATCGTTATATAGTCCTGGTTGTCGATATACGTATCATCATTCACATCAAAAACAGAATATTCCAAACGTCCACCACCGATGGCATCAAGCTCCATCAGCCAGCTTGTGCCACCCGCCGCACAGGGATCGGCCAAGGGTATCAGAGTGGTAAAGATGACACGACCACGCCGCAGCAGCGGTGAGCTGACGACCCTTTCTCCCTGGGCACCGTCCATGGGGGATATCAGATCCAGGTACCAGCCGCGCATTGTACTGTAATCCACCGGATGCTTGCTGACGGCGCGCAATAAGTCGCTGTTGCCCGGATGCAGCAGCCCTTCGGCCAGAATAGTCTGACCGACCAGAGTAGAACGATTGGTCGCTGTAATGCGCGACCCGGTATCTCGAATGCCGTAAAAAGATTGGATAGGTGGACTTGCACCCACGAGATTGTCGCCAACCTCAAAATATTTGCCGGTACCGAAATAGATCATCACTCCACCGCTGGGGTGCTTACCGATCTCGAGCGGTGCGGTGATGGCTTGTATCTGATTCGCCGCATTGCGAGCCATGAACAAGGGACGCGGGGTCACTCCGTCCTTGAATGCCACATCCCACTGACCAACATTTGATGCATGGGTCAGATCGAATTTCCACAAATTCCCCTGCAAATCTCCTGCATAGGCATATTCAATGGTTCGCTCGGCATTGGTGAGAAGTGCGGGCGCCGACAACCCGTTTGGGGCGGCCGCCGTTCCAACCGCCGTATCGATTTTTCGAATGAGCGCACCGGTTTGCGCATTGAGAATAAACAGTTGTGCCTTGTGCGTATCACTGCGGTACCCGTTGCTGAAAATGACCGCCCATTGACCATTCATCAAGCGCGCAACGACCGGTTGTCCCAAATTATAGCCTAAGTCGGGGTGGGAGAATTCCCAAAGGACTTTACTATGGTCAAAGTTGTCGGGATCCGTCACATCAAGTGCAAAAATGCTGCGCCCTCCGGCCCCCAACGAGCCGACCAGAAGCGTTTTCCAGGTACCATCCCAATAAGCATCGCCAACATTGGGAGATCCATCAACATAATATCTGTGGGTATAATCGGGGCTGGTCAAGTCCCCCAGGTTGTGAAACACCCCGTTGGGGATAAAAGCAAATTTTTCCTCCCCGGTATTGGCATCAAAAGCATGCAGCATACCGTCGTTGCCGCCGATGTAGAGCATCCTTGGGCGCGAGCCGTTATCGATGCGAAAGGCCGCATAGGAATCCTTACCGGCCGTTCCCGCCGGCAGATCCTCATAACGGAAATTGGGTGCCCCCACCACCAGGGGATCGGAATTGACGATATCGCCGAGAATAATATTGCGCGCCCGCAGATATCCACCGGTCTGTCCCTGCTCTTTACTCTGATCGCCACGCAGCCAGTTTAGACGTTCCTTACCCTGCTCTTCCGAACCGCCGTCCTGCAATGCGGATCTCTGAGCTGCGGATAAATCACTCCAGGACGCCTCGGTCAGAGCAACGCCGGCGCTGCCGTTCCAGGTATAAACAGCGCGATCGCCAGGTGCGGGCACCTTGCCTGGCGTATCTGTATTCCACGCCACATCACCGATAGAGCCATCGTTGTTGATACGGTACGCGATGATCTGGCCACTCCAGTCCTCGCTGTCGAAACGCGCCTGATAGATCAGGGTATTGTCGATCAGCCGGGTCGAGTTGGTGGCGATGGCGGCGGCCGTTCCGGTTTTGCGGTCCACCAGCGCCTCAAGAATGTCGCCCAGTTTTTTCGAAAAGATTTCCGGGTCCATGGCACTGAAAAAATCCCCACGGCTGTTCAGTGCCGCATGCCAGAGATCGTCCAAACGTGCCGCATCGGAGGACGTGGGATTGGGCCAGGTAAGCGTTCCCGCTTTCAGAGCGGGCAGATCGGTATCCGGATCAAGCGTGCCGGAAACCCCCAGGCCCACGCCGAATGTCACCATGCTCTGCCAATAGGCTTCATTAAAAGCCGAAGTCGGCACCTTGTTCGGGATATTGGGACACAAATCCCGGTTCCAGTAAAACATGGCTACATCGGCAAGGGTGTTGGACCAGTCATCCTGATAGGGCGGTGCCGGAGTGTAGCGGTAATTCGTTGCCCCGGGGATCGGATTAGGGATAATGGAACCGGTCGTATTATCCACATTGGCCCG
>JAUWAH010000380.1 GCA_030602145.1 Desulfobulbus sp. | reverse complement strand
GGGCGAGACTGTAGTAACCTCAGTGAACTCGGAAAGCGAGCTTGGACGACGAAACGTAATCTTGAAGTAGTCCATTCCACATCACATGCTTTCCTTCTCCCCGCACTGCTTGTTGATTTTGGCAGTACACTAGCGAAACGTGCTTCCGCTTGGAACAACCGTGTACGTACCAGCGAGGCAATCGTTGATGCCATTCAGTCTAAAATTGACGAGCTTGCCTTTCGCCTCTACGGCCTCGATACCACAGACCGTGCCGCCTTGGCTGGCACCCTTGCCACCGAGTCTGCCGCCGACACTTTTGCCGAAGCCGACGAAAACGAAGAAGAGCAAACTTCCTCCATTGATGCACCTAAGCTCACCGCCGACCTGCTGGCCTACACCCTTGGTGCCGCCTTTGGTCGTTGGGACGTGCGCTTGGCCACCGGTCAAACAAATACGCCGCCGGAGCCTGGCCCCTTTGATCCACTACCCGTCTGCCCGACCGGTATGTTGCAAAATGTCGCTGGCCTCCCAGCTACCCAGGACGACGTGCCTGTTGATTATCCGTTGCGCATCTCCTGGCCCGGCATTCTAGTGGACGACCCGAGTCACTCCGAGGACTTCGAGCACCGGATTCATGATGCCTTCACCGTGTTGTTTACCGATAACACCGACGCTATTATTGACGAAGCTAGCGAACTCCTCGGCGTCAAATCCCTGCGTGACTATTTCCGCAAGCCCTCCGGCTTCTTTGCCGACCACCTCAAACGCTACTCCAAGAGCCGCCGCCAGGCGCCAATCTACTGGCCGCTTTCCACGGCCAAGGGCTCCTATACTCTGTGGATCTACTACCACCGTCTCAGCGATCAGACCCTGCACACCGCCCTGGCCGATTTTGTCGATCCCAAGATCAAGGATATTCGTACCGAGATTAGCCTGCTGCGCGAATCGAACAACAACCGCAACCGCCTGGAAGAGCTGCTCGACCTGGAGGGGGAACTGCTCGACTTCCAGGCCGAGATCGAGCGGATCATCAAACTGCCCTGGCAGCCCAACCTCAACGACGGGGTGCTCATCACCGCTGCGCCGCTGTGGCGGCTCTTCCGTTTGCCCAAATGGCAGAAGGATCTGAAGGCCTGTTGGGGCAAGCTGGAGAAAGGGGAATACGACTGGGCGCATCTGGCTTATTCCATCTGGCCGAAACGGGTGGAGGAGGTCTGCACAAAAGACCGCTCCATTGCCATAGCCCACGGCCTGGAGCACCTCTGCCAGATGGAGCCACCCAAACCCAAGGCCAAACGAGGCCGGAAAAAGGCTGAGTAAACGATACCCAAGGACAGGCACACCATGACCATCCGCGACTATATCCAGAACCAGGTCTTTGCCCGCCGGCTGCAGGAGCGTGCGGCCCTGGTCATCTATGACCCCACCCGCCGCTATCGCGATATTGCCTTAGATCTGGCTACGGACCAGTGCCGGGTGCTCGACGCCTCCCTGTCGGTAATCGAACAGCGGGAACTGGCCACCGAGGCCATGGCCACCTTGGCCGAAGGCCAGATTCATCATCTGGTGATCTGGGTGCCGGCCAAACCACCCCAGGACACCACCGACCGGCAGAGTGATCCCTTCGCTGTGTTCGCCGCCGTCGGCGCGGTCTTTCCCCAGGGTGACGGCGATGGCTATGCCGCGCTCTGCCGCCTGGCCAAACCGGACCATGTATCGGAGATCAACCGGCTCTTTGAGGAAGGGGAACCAAGTTTCGACTTGATCGATGCCCTGGATAAAGGCGGTTCCTGGCCCAAGCTGAAAACCCTGCTCCATGCCGGATCGGCCCGGGAAATCCTGATGGGGGTGTTGGCACCCAATGAGCAGCAGGAATCGGCCTTGAAGAGCGATCCCACCTGGGTGAGTGAGATCCGCGAATTCTGCCAGCGCAGCTTGGGCCACAAACTCAAGACCAGGGGCCAGACTCGCGCTTCCATTGCCGAAGAACTGTGGCAGGTATTGCTGTTCAGTGAGTTCTATTTCGATTCAGCGGGCGAGGTGCCCGCTGAGTTGGCCACGGTTCCCAGGGTTGGTGAAGAGGCCAAAGTCCTGGTTTTTGAGGTCTGCAACGAACTGCGCAAGCACCAGGATCATAAACAGCGCTACCTGGATCAGGCCACTGAGGTAGAGGAGCAGTTGCAATTGGCCGCCCGCACCGGCGCCATGACCCGCCTGGGCGAGCGGGACACTTTTTCCTTTGAAGAGCGGCTCTTTCTCCAGCGCATGGTTGATAAGGCGCTGGCCCGCGATCTCGATGGGGCCAGGGAAATAGCCAAAAGCCGGCAAAAATCCATCTGGCTCAGCCAGGAGGAGCGCTTGGCCGAGTGGCTGCTGGCCAACAAGGCGCTTGATCTGCTCGACATTGCCGACCGGCTCAGCACCCCGAAATTCCCTTCCCTGGAAGCCATTGTTCACGGCTATGCCCTGATCTGGCGAGATTTGGACCGGCATCACCGGGAGATGGAACAGGCGGCCCTGCAATGCCCGGATGACCATGACGGGCTCGAAGCCCTGGTGCAGCGGGCGAGGAAGGAGTATTCCCGCTCGGTGGATGCCCTCCAGGCTGAATTCATTCGCCTGGCAGTCGGCGAGGGCTGGCCGGTGAGCGGTGGCCAGATTCTGCGCAACAACCAACTGTTCAACCGCATCGTCGCCCCGGCCCTGGATCAGGGCGAGAACGTGGCCTTTTTCCTGGTCGATTCCCTGCGCTTTGAGCTGGGGGTAGAGTTGGAGAAGCAGCTTTCCGACAAACAGGCCGCTACCCTGCACACCGTCTGCGCCCAACTGCCGACCTACACCGAGGTGGGCATGGCCAGCCTGATGCCCGATGCCGAAACGGCCCTGCACCTGGTGGCAAAGGACGGCAAACTGGTGACCACCCTGAACCGGAACCCTGCCACCAACCCAGTGACCCGCCTGGATTACCTCAAATCGATCAAGGGTGACCAGTGCATGGACATCGAATTGGAGGAGCTGCTGCGGAGTAAAAAGAAGCTCAAACTGCCGGCCCCGGTGCGCCTGCTGCTGGTGCGCACCCGCGATATCGATACCATTGCCCATGGCAGCCCTTCCCAGGCCCTGCGGATGATCCCTGACCTGTTGCGCCAGATTCTACGCGGCCTGAACAAGGTGGCGGATCTGGGTTTTACCAAGGCGGTGATTGCTACTGACCACGGATTCATCCTCTTTCCGGAACAGGAGGCGGGCAATGTGGCGCCCAAGCCTGCCGGGAAATGGTTGGTGGAGAAATCCCGTTGCCTTCTCGGTCAAGGCGAGGGTGACGGCGCTAACCTGATGCTGAAACGAAGTGAGGTCGGCATTCCCGGTGATTTTGAGCACT
>JAUWAH010000300.1 GCA_030602145.1 Desulfobulbus sp. | reverse complement strand
ATGAAGACCAGGGGGGTCCTGGCCAGTTCGACGAAGACCACCGGCGGCGGCAGGTGTGCCGGCAGGGCGGCGATGGTGACCTCGGCCTCGCGGCCATGGAGCCGGTCGAGGGACTCGGCGGCGTCGCCGGTTTGCAGCTTGATCTGCACGCCCGGATGGGTGCGGCGGAAACCATCGAGGAGAGGGGGGAGGATGGAGGTGGCGGCGGTGACCGAGCAGTAGAGCGAGAGTTCGCCGCGCAGAGTCTCGTCGTCGGCCAGTTCCCTCAGCAGGTCCTGCCAGCGCTCCACGGTTTCCTCGGCATAGCGGCGCACGCTCTCGCCGGCCGGAGTCAGACAGACGCTGCGCTTGTCGCGCCGGAAGAGCGGCACCCCCAGTTCCTCCTCCATGCGCTGGATGGTGCGGGTCAGGGCCGAGGGAGTCAGGTTGCAGGCCCGGCTGGTGCGGCCGAAATGAAGCGACCTGGCCAGGTGGAGAAAAATATTCAGGGCACGGATATCCATGGCGGGATTGTGAACGCGATCAAGGCTTGATGGGAGACGTTCCGGTTGTCTGTTGCATAATATGCAACAACGAATTGCAAAGAAATCACTTTTCGCAATAAAAAATTAGGGTATGGTGATGGAGTCCATTTTGTCGCTCAAAAGGGTGGTTAGCCTGTAGTCTGTTAATATGAAGACGGTGGTTCCGGTGAGGCATGCCACGCCGGTGCACACTCCTTCAGTGTTCGTTGTGGCCGGCCGCTCGGGTCAGGCCGCACTCACTGGTCAGCGCGGGGAAAAGAGGGGCGCTTGCCACCCATTGGTGGCAAGCCCTGAGCGTCTTTTTCCCCGCCATCACCACCTTCAGGCTCACCGCCTCCAGTCCCATAACCCACAGACCATTCACCTCAAGGAGAAACGATCATGGCTCGGAACTACTTCAACACCCTGCCGCTGCGCCTGCAGCTCGAAGAACTGGGCAAATGCCGCTTCATGGATGCTTCCGAGTTCGGCGACGGCGTCGAGAAACTCAAAGGCAGGAAAATCGTCATCGTCGGCTGCGGCGCCCAGGGGTTGCACCAGGGCCTCAACCTGCGCGACTCCGGCCTGGATGTCAGCTACGCCCTGCGCGAGGCTGCCATCGCCGATAAGCGGCAGAGCTGGAAGAACGCCACCGGCAATGGTTTTGCGGTCGGCACCTTCGCCGAGATGATCCCCGCCGCCGACCTGGTGATCAACCTCACCCCGGACAAGCAGCACTCCAAGGTGGTGGCCGCGGTCATGCCGCTGATGAAGAAAGGCGCCTGCCTCTCCTATTCGCACGGCTTCAACATCGTCGAGGAGGGCATGCAGATCCGCGAGGATCTGACCGTCATCATGGTGGCTCCCAAGTCACCCGGCACCGAGGTGCGCCAGGAGTACAAGCGCGGCTTCGGCGTCCCCACCCTGATCGCCGTCCACCGGGAGAACGATCCCAAGGGCGAAGGCTGGGACATTGCCAAGGCCTACGCCGCCGGCACCGGCGGTCACCGGGCCGGCGTGCTGGAATCGTCCTTTGTCGCCGAGGTGAAGAGCGATTTGATGGGCGAGCAGACCATCCTCTGCGGCGTTCTCCAGGCCGGCTCGCTGCTCTGCTTCGACAAGATGGTCGCCGAGGGCGTCGATCCCGGCTATGCCACCAAGCTGATCCAGTTCGGCTGGGAGACGGTCACCGAGGCGCTCAAGCACGGCGGCATCACCAACATGATGGACCGGCTCTCTAACCCGGCCAAGCTGCGCGCCTATTACCTCTCCGAGGAGATCAAGGAGATTCTCACTCCGCTGTTCGAAAAGCACATGGACGACATCATGAGCGGCGATTTTTCGCGGACGATGATGGAGGACTGGGCCAACGACGATAAGAATCTGCTCACCTGGCGGGCCCAGACCGCCGAGACCGGCTTCGAGAAGACCCCGGCCGCCGACGTCGAGATCAGCGAGCAGGAGTATTTCGACAAGGGCATCCTGATGGTGGCCATGATCAAGGCGGGCGTCGAGCTGGCCTTCGATACCATGGTCGCCTCGGGCATCAAGGAGGAGTCGGCCTACTACGAGAGCCTGCACGAGGTGCCGCTGATCGCCAACCTGATCGCCCGCAAGAAACTCTATGAGATGAACGTGGTCATCTCCGACACCGCCGAGTATGGCTGCTATCTGTTCGCCCACCAGGCGGTGCCGCTGCTGGCCGAATTCATGCAGTCCGTCTCCACCGACGTCATCGGCAAGGGGCTGGATGCGGCGGACAACTCGGTGGACAACATCGATCTGATCGCGGTCAATGCCGCCATCCGCTACACCGTGGTCGAGCAGGTAGGCGAGGAACTCCGCTCCCACATGAGCGCCATGAAGCCGATCATCTGAGCGGTTGCCCAAAATGTTTCCGGTCCGCCCGGCCGGATACGAAAAAACCCCCTGTGCCGAGTGGCAGAGGGGGTTTTTTCGTGCCGGCAACTCTGGGCTTGCCGATTCGCATCCAGGAAGGACGGCAGAAGAGGCCGGGGCCGGTTTAGGCCGGGCAGGCGGCCATCGCCACCACCCGACCGTCTTCAAGGTAAATGGTGCGGCCGGCCATGGCGGCATAGTCGGGGTCATGGGTGACCATGACCACGGTCAGGCCATCGCGGTGCAGGTCGGCAAGCAGGGCCATGATCTCGCCGCCGGTCCCCTTGTCCAGGCTGCCGGTGGGTTCGTCGGCAAAGAGGACTTTGGAGTCCTTGACCAGGGCCCTGGCGATGGCCACCCGCTGCTGCTCGCCGCCGGATAGGCTGCCCGGCAGGCGATCCGCCTTGTCGGCCAGCCCGACCCGGTCCAGACACCGGCGTGCCCGCTCGGTGGCGGCGCGGGGCACGGTGCGCACCGAGCGCATGAAGGGCAGCAGCGAGTTTTCCAGGACCGTCAGGTAGGGCAGGAGGTGATGGAACTGGAAGATCACCGCAAAATCGGATTGGCGGAGGGTGTTGAGGCGTTGGTCGGCGAGCCCGGTCAGGTCCTCGTCCCGGTAGCGGAGCACACCGGCGTCGGGGCGGATCAGGGTGGACAGGACGTTGAGCAGGGTTGTCTTGCCGGAGCCGGAACGGCCGACCACGGCGACGAACTCGCCCTGCTCGATGTCGACGCTGACCTCGCGGAGAACCGGGGTTCTGGCGCCGCCGATGTCGAAGTGTTTGACGATGTTGGATGCGGACAGCATGGAAACCTCTCAGAGGGCGACAAGGGCGGTTGACGGTTCCACGGCCGCTCCCTTGGCCGCCGGATAGACGGCGGCGACCACGGCGACCGTGCCGAAGACCAGCCCGGCGAGGAGCAGGTGGGCCGGGGAGAAGACGGGCGGCGTGCCATCGGCGATGGCCAGAAGCGGCAGGATCTGAAAACTGGCGGCAAAACCGCTCAGGTAACCGGCGAAACCGGCCACAGCGCCGATGAGCCCGGCCTCGAAACAGAAGATCAAAAAGACCTGGGCCCTGGCAAATCCCAGGGAACGCAGGATGCCGATATCCTTCTTCCGTTCATTGACCGCCGACAGCATCGACAACCCGACCATGGCGGCGGCGATCACCAGGATCACCAGGCTGATGGACAGGGCGAGGTGCTGGACGAAATGAATCGAGGCCATCCGCTGATCGACAACCTGGCGCAGGGCCCTGACCTCGCTGGTCGGCAACTGCTGCTGCACCTGGGCAACAATGTCTTCGATGGGACAGCCGTGGCAGAGGGCCGCCACCTCGATGAAGCTTGTCGCCCCGGGCCGGTCGGTCAGGGTCTGGAGGACGCCGAGTTCGATAAAGATTACGCCGTCGTCGTCGCCGCCGGTTTCATGGAGGATGCCGGCGACCACCATCTCCCGGCCCAGCAGGCTCACCCGGTCGTGCCGGGCCAGGCCGAGTCGGGTCGCCGCCCGGCTGCCGACCAGCACCTCGGCGTCCTGCTCCGGGAAAGCGCCGTCCGTAGCCCAGTATCCTTTGACCCGCAACTCATCGGACCACCGGACCCCGACCAGGGGCACGGGCACCTGGTCGACCTTGGCCATGGTCACCAGCTTCGGCGCCACGGTGCTGATCCGGTCGCTCAGGCCGATGGAGCGGATTGCCCGGACGGTCTGCTCCTCGGGCAGGACCAGCACGGCAAGCAGCATTTCGCCCATGTGAAAGCCGCCGTAGCTGAGGCTGAGCATTTCGGTGTGCTCGGAGATGATG
>JAUWAH010000290.1 GCA_030602145.1 Desulfobulbus sp. | reverse complement strand
GAAGGCCAGCCGCACCACCGTGTCCGGGAAAGTTGTGGCCATGGCATCGCGGATGGCGAGCAGACCGCACAGGGCGGGCTCCACCGTGGTTCCAAACATGGCCAGCACAATCGCCGTGTCCTTGGACATCGCTTCTCCGTCGGGTCTCGCAGAACAGTCGGGCAGGCGGTCATGCCGTCCGCCGTCCGGGTGTCGGCCCGAAAAAAAATCCCGGACCATTGATCATGATCCAGGATGTCCCTTGTTTGCCTCTGGAGTCTGTCGCCCGCCCCTGTCGCCTGCAGGTCGGGGTCGTACTGTTCAGGCAGGTCTTCTGACTCCCGGATCATCCTCCTTCCGCGCCTTCCCACCCCTTCAAGGAGCAGTGGCCATCCTTCGGAATTCGTCCCCTGTCACAGCGGCGGGCCCGTTCCGGCTTGGTACCGGATTCCCTTTTCATCCGTTGATACGGACACCTGAAACTCAATGCGGCCCATGGTACCTGGGGCTTGGGGCGAAGTCAAGCCGGGAGTGGCGGCCGCCGGGGAAAACGGCAGCCGGGTCGACTCCTTCGCAGGGCTTCAGAGCAGTCCGTCGCCGTTTAAGGGGGCGGAGGCGGCGACCAGGGGGGGCAGCAGGGTCTGGACCTCGACCACGGTCCAGTGCGCCTGGCCGGAGAGGGTGGCCACGCCGATCTGGTTGAGGCCCCGGGCGATCTCATCGTAACTCTTGCCTTTTTGCCGCAGTCGCCGAATCGAGGCGGCGAGTTGTTCGCGGCTGAAGACCTTGGCGGGCGAATCGGGCTTTGGCGGCTCGACCGTGGTCCGGAAATCCCTTGCCGGCTGGAGCACCTCTTTCATGGATGGCGGCAGGACCATGGCGGTGAACAGCTCCGTTGCCTGGTCCTCGGGTGGCATATCTATATGGGGCTGTGGCTCGGCCACTGGCGACGAGGCGGAAGGATCGGGCAGCGGTTTGTATTCCAGCTGCAAACCGACCATCAACCGCATCAGGTCGTCGATCTGGCGGTCGCGGCGGGCCAGTTGCTCGCGCATGTCCTCCAACTGCTCCCGGAGGATTTCGATCTGATCCCTGTAGGCGATGAGCAGGTCGTTGAGGAAGTCGGCGCCGGCACCGGAGGCTGCAACAGCTCGGGGGCCCTCCGCCCTGGGTTCGGCGGTTTCCTCGCCGTCGCGGCCATAGGTGGCCAGCAGTTGCCTCCCCTCGTCCCACCGTTCCAGGTCGGCATAACGGAAGCGGACCTCCTGCTTGCCGGTCTGCGGGTTGAGAATCAGTTTGTAAGGCAGCCCCCGCTTGCGGTATCGACTGATGGACTTGGTCGATACGTTGAGGAAATCGGCCGCCTCTTTCTGGGTCACCACAAAGTCGTTGTCGCTCATGCCTGCCTCGTCGATGGTGATGCGTGCTGGTCGCCTCGCTCGGCCAGCAGTTCCCGGCCGGTGTCGATGACCGCCCGGAAGAAGCGGTCGATGGCCGGCTTGTCCACAGTGATGTTGGTGATCAACAGCCGCAGGACCAGTTGACCGTCGACATAGCCGGTGCCGACCAGGGCTCGGCCGGATCGGTGCATCCGCTCCCGCAGCAGCCGATTGAAGGGCTCGGCCGGGATATCCCCGGGTGGGCGGAAGCGGAAACAGACGTTGAACGATTCGCGCGGGACCACCATTTCCAGTTCCGGCGACCGATGGACCAGTGCTTCGGCATAGGTGCACAGGTCGAGGTAGTGCTCCACCCGTTCGGCCAGTCCGGTACGGCCGTAGAATTTCCAGTCGAGGAACCACTTGAGGCTGTCGACCCGCCGGCCGCATTGCAGGGATTGGGTGCCGAGATCGCGGATGTCGCCGTCGTTGCCCTCGCGGAAGATGTAACTCTCGTCGCCGGCGCTGCACACCGCGCGGAGGATGTCGGACCGGTGGTTGAAGAGCAGCACGTTGCACATCAGGGCCGTGCCCAGCATCTTGTGGAAATCGAGGGTGAAGCTGTCGGCCTGTTCGAGCGCTGGAAGGAACTGCCTGCGGAGGCGATCGCTGAAGACGACCGCGCCGCCCCAGGCGCCGTCGACATGCAGCCAGAAGCGGAATCGTTCGCGCAGGGCCAGGAGGGGTTCCAGGCTGTCGTAGGAGCCGCGTACCGTGGTGCCGGCGGTGGCGGCGACAAAAAAGGGTATGCCCCCGGAATCGATCACTTCGGCCAGCCGCGCTTCCAGAAGATCGGTGCGCATGCAGCCGTGGTTATCCACAGGGATCTTGATCAGGTGATCAGTGCCCAGGCCGAGAATATTGGCGGCCCGGTCCATGGAATAGTGGGCGTCGGCGTTGACGAAGGCGAACAGGTGCGGCGCCCCGAAGAGGCCCCGCTGCTTGACGTCGGGCAGGCGGCTGTTGCGGGCGGCCATCATGGCGATCATGTTGGCGTTGCTCGAACCGGTGGTCATCTGGCCGCTGCCGTTCTCGAAGCCGACCAACTCCAGCATGGTGCGCAGCAGGTATTTCTCCATCAGGGTCGAGACCGGTGCGGTTTCGAAGGTGCAGGCCGAGGTGTTGGTGAGGGCGGTGATCACTTCGCCGAGCACCGAAGGCAGGTTGGCCCCGGCCCACATGCGGTTGACATAGGCGGGATGGCCGGTTTTGACGGCATAGGCCAGATAGGCCTCTACCCAGGTGAACAGGCCCTCCCAGTCGTTATGGCCCCGGTCCTCCTCCAGGCGCAATCGCCGGGCGAGATCACCGGGGTCGAGATAGTCGACAAAGGGGTCCGAACCCTGCTCCTGCCGGTAACGGGAGATGATCTGCAACAACCGTTCGAAGATGGTTTCCTGCTCCATACGTCCTGGCGCGTGCTCCCTGTGGTCGGTACGGATTCACGGCAAGCGGCGAGGGAAGACGCTTCGACGGGCGAACGGCCGCCGGAGAAAGGGTGGTTCGCGCTTGCGTGGCAAGGGATCTTTTCAACTGCGGCGTCGGCGGACGCATGTTCCCGACGGACCGTGCCCCGGCGGCAGTGGAAAAATGATAGCTCTATACTACAGGCGAAGGGGATAATCGAACAGAAAGTGGGGTCGGACGGAGCACAAATGGTTCCGATGGCTTGGCTGGCAAGCGGCTTGAGCGTAACCCGCTGATATGATGAGACCGGTGTCTTATCTGACCAGGGCGGACTGATCGATGTGGACCATGCCTTCGAGCAGCAGCCGGTCGATGCGGCTGTAGGTCTGGATCTCCTCGGGCGGAGGTGCCTGGCCGGGATGGAAGACGAACGAGCCGTCCTGCCAGGACAGGGCCTCGAAGAAGGATTCCTTGATCTGGTGGACCAGCGACTTTTCGAGCCATTCGGGTTGGGCATACCCCTTGTCGACCAGGATCTGGCCAAACCGTTTCCGGGTGTCGGTCTGTTCGTGGATCCGCAGACATTCCTCCAACTGGTCGGCGGTGATCAATCGGGCATCGAGGAGAATCTGGCCGATGCGGCGATGGTTGACGCGGAGCAGGCCATGGATGAGCATGCCCTTGCGGAAGTAGAAGGTGCCGCAGTTGACGGTGGACTCGATCTCGAGTTTGCCGGTGAGGGCGGCAAAATCGATGAGTTGAAAGATATTTTCAATGGCGATGGCCGCGATGTCGCCCTGCAGGGCAGGGGGGGGAACGGTGGCCAGGACGGATTCGGCCCCGTTGCCCATGCCGTTACGGGGGATCGTCCGTTCGGATGGCTTGAAGAGGGTGCGAAGAAAGGGATTCATGCGCTTGGCGGCGGGTTGAGGTTGGCTGTGCTCAGTCGGTCTTTTTATGTATAAGTGTCGCAAAAAAAACGAGGGAGTCAAGCACTATTCGCCGCAAATGCATTGGTAGAGAAGGAAAACGGGGTATCGCACACCGGTGCGGTACCCCGGGGAAAGGCGGGGGCGGTGGAGCCGAAAGGACGCTCAGACCCGGCTGATCGCCTCGGAGGCATGGGTGAGCACCTGCGGGCCGTCGGGCCGGAGCGCGTAGGTGTTCTCGGTGCCGATGGCGCCTTCCGGAAAAACGAATTTCGGCTCCAGGGCGAAGGTCATGCCCGGGGCCAGGGCCATCTTCACCCCCTTGGCGAAGATCGGATACTCGTCGAGTTCCAGGCCGACACCGTGGCCGATGAACCGGACCCGGTCGGTGCCGATGCCCATGAAGTGATCGGCCAGCCCCATGGATTCGGCCAGTTCCACCGACTTGAGGTAGACATCCTCGCAGACGGTTCCCGGTTTGACCATCGCCACCAGGGCGGCCTGGATCTCCAGGGCGGCGGCGTGGGCCCGGCGCAACTGCTCCGA
>JAUWAH010000454.1 GCA_030602145.1 Desulfobulbus sp. | reverse complement strand
TTCCAACTCCCGTCCTTCCAGGTAAACCATTGCCGCCGGGCCTGGTCGTAGACATGCAGCGGCCGATTGAACAGCTTGGCCAACTCCACCGCCCAACCGGTCCCGCCCTTCACCGAATTGTCCTCCAGAATAGTCCCGACGACAAAGACCTGGTGGCCCTTGTTGACCATATGGAAGATGGTCTGGAGAACCCGCCGGATTTTTTCCGTTTCATAATAGGTTCGGTTCATCATCCGCGAGGCGAGTTCCATGCTGATGTCACCCCGCTGGAGTTCCTCTTCGCTCAGGGTGACGGTGTTGCGGTCGCGATGGAGCCGGTGGCCATCGAAGGTGAAGACCACCTCCTGCACCTGATATTGTTCGGCATTTTCGCCGAAAAGGGACTCGGCCCCCTTTAAGCCGCCGTGGTACAACGTACAGTCTTTTGCATGCATAAGAGATTCACCTTTTTGGTTCGTGGAATGTAAGGCCGGTTTTGCCGGCTGGGAATGCGGATCGGAGAGCGTGCGGCGTCTGGAGACTACTTGGCCGCTTTGAAGAACACCCGGCGGGGGGCCGGGTACCCCTCTATAGTAAGCGCGGGATTATCCTTGTCAATGAAATCTTCGTAGGATTCGAAGGTCATCCAGGCGGTTCGTCGTTGCTCCAGGCTGCTCATGGCATGGTCGCACGTCAGTCGGACGTCGTGAAAGCCGCTGCGCAGCAGCCAGTGGTGCAGGCAGGTCGCGGTGGGCACGAACCAGGTGCCGGGAACCTTGGCATAGGTTGCGCGCGGAAACAAGGCCACCGGTTCATCGCCGGGAATGGCTTGCGATTCAACCAGCAGCCAGCCGCCCGGCTTCAGGGCGGCGTGCAGATCCCGCAGGGCATCCAGCGGTGAGGGCCGATGGTAGAGGATGCCCAGACAGAAAATGACGTCGAAGCATTCGGGAAAGAGGTCGAGGTGCTCGATGCCGAGCAGTTCGACCCGGAGTCGGCTCTGGGCGGCGAAGGTGTTGAGGGTGGCGAAGGTGTAGTAGTGCTGGACGTAGGGCTCGAACCCGAGCACCAGGGCCGGTCGGTGATGGACCATGCGGAACATGTAGTAGCCGTTGTTGCAGCCGATATCGGCCACCACTTTGCCTGCAAGGTCGGGCAGTTCGGGGATGAGACGATTCCATTTTCGCTCGCTGCGCCATTCGGCATCGATGTCGATGCCGAACACGGCAAAGGGACCCTTGCGCCATGGCATGAAGCCGCGCATGGCACGCTGGACCAGGATCTGTTCCTCGGCCGTCAGGTCGTCGGCCGTTCCGATGCGTACCACGTCACCGGAGAAATCGCAGCTGGATGCGCGCAGATGCTGCACCGGATCGAGCAGAGAGCGGAAACGGAGAAAGCCCTTTTTCTGTTGGTTGATCCAGGCCGATTTTTCCGCCAGCAGCCGTTTGAGCGGCCCGGTGGCGGCACGGGGAAAGGCGTTGAGCAGGTCCATGCAATCAGCGTTTCAGGGCGACGAGGGCGGTGAAGTTGAACCAGGTGAAGAAGGGCTCGATCTCGGCGAAGCCGGCCTGGCGCAACAAGCCGATGTTTTCCTCGAGGGAAAAGGGGATGAGGATGTTTTCCAGCGCCTCCCGTTTGGCGGCGATTTCAAGTTCCGAATACCCCTGTTTTTTCTTGAAGGCGTGGTAGATTTCGATGAAATCGCGGTTCAACCGGCTGGCATGGGAGATGGTTTTTTCGCTGAGAAACAACAGGCCGCCGGAGGGGAGTGCTTCGAAGAGGCGGCGGGCAAATGCCTGGCGAACCAGAGGGCGAAGAAACTGCAGGGTGTAGTTGCAGACGATGGCTGCGGCATCGGGCAGTGGGCAGGAGGTGATGTCGGCCTGCCGGAAACGGAGCACCTCGCTCTTGCAGAACATCGCGCTTTTGCGGCGGGCTTTGGCCAGCATGGCCGGGGCGTTGTCGATGCCGATGTAGCGCAGTTCCAGTTCGGGCAGCCTTCTGGCCAGCTCCAGCAGGGTTGTGCCCGTCGAGCAGCCAAGATCGTACAGGGTTGAATGGGGTGGCAGGTGGGCGGCAAGCAGGTGTGCCATGCCGTCGACCACCGCCTGGTAATAGGGAATGGACCGGCTGAGCATGTCGTCGAACACTTCGGCGACCCGGTCGTTGAAGGTGAAGTCCTCGTCGATCGGGCCGGTGGCAAAGAGCCGGTCTTCGGAGTGGGGGCCTTCATTTTTGCTCATGGGTGACAGTGGTGTATCCGGAGGAGGTCTCGATGGGCGCGATGGTCAGCGGTCTGCACCGGAAGGGTCGGTTGCGTAGCCGTTCGGATTGGCGGCCTGCCATCGCCAAGCGTCCGCGCACATGGCCTCGATGCCGAAGCGGGCCTGCCAACCCAAGGCCTGCCTGGCCAGATCCGGGTCAGCGTAGCATTGGGCAATGTCCCCGGGGCGGCGGGGTGCGATGCGATAGGGGATCGACCGGCCGCTTGCCCGTGCAAAGGCCGCGACCATCTCCAAAACCGAGTAGCCCCGACCGGTCCCCAGATTGTACACCGCCACGCCGGGATCCTGCTTCAGTTTTTCCAGCGCCCGCAGGTGGCCGAGGGCCAGATCGACCACATGAATGTAATCCCGCACGCCGGTTCCGTCCGGAGTGGAATAGTCGTTGCCAAAGACGGCCAGTTCCGGCAGTTTGCCGACAGCGACCTGGGCGATGTATG
>JAUWAH010000162.1 GCA_030602145.1 Desulfobulbus sp. | reverse complement strand
GCGGAGGACCAGAAACACCGCCAACATGGCAGTGGCCAGGGCGGATCCGGCCGCACCGGTCAGGATCAGGTGCCGACGCAGCCACGGCGGTCGGGGTTCGCGTTTCGTCAAGGCCTGGTTTCTTGCCCGTTGCAGGTTGGACAAGGTGGCGCCGTCGAGATCGTCCTCTGCCTGATCGAGGAGTCGTTTCGCCTCTTCCACCAAGTCGCGTTCTTGTCGGTTATTCATGGCCAATGCTCCCCCAGTTGTTGCCGCAGGCTCTGCACTGCGCGGGAATAATGGGTTTTCACCGAACCCTCGCTGCAGCCCATGATGGTGGCCGTGGCAGCGACGCTCAGCTCCTGCCAGCCCCGGAGAAGAAAAGCCTGGCGCTGTCGAAAGGGCAGGCGGGTCAGGGCCTCGTGCAGGGCGACGTACGCTTGGCTGACCTGGGCGGCATGCTCCGGATCGGGGCTGTGCGGGTCGCGCAGATGCTCCAGGCCGCCATCGCCATTTTCGTCGGAACCGATCCCGAACCAGTGGAGACAGCGCCGAATCGCCTGTCTGCGGCCCAGGTCGCGAATACCGTTGTGGAGGATAGTATAGAACAGCGGTTGCCACTCCTCCCGTGGTCGCTGGGCATATTGGTCGACAAAGCGGCACAAGGCGTCTTGAACCAGATCGAGGGCATCCTCCCGGTTGCGGCAGGCCAGCAACGCCATGCGGTAGGCCGGCCGCTCGATCGACTTGAGGAAGGATTCCATGCTCGGATGATCTGGAGTGTCTTGCCGTGGGTTGCCGAAGGGGAGGCCGGGACAGGGCCGGCCTCCCGGTGGTTTGGGTTAACTGTGGCGCCGGTCGTAGCGGCGGTCGATGCGCTGACCTCTCCGGTCCAGCCGGTTGTTGACCCGGTCGCCCTTCCGGTCGAGCCGGTTTTCGATCCGATCGCCTTGACGGTCCAGGCGCAGAGCCCTTTGTTCATGGCCGTTGGCTGCGGCGCGGTCGGACCGGGCGTCCAGCCGGTCGTTGATCCGCTCGCCCTTGGCGTCCAGCCGCTGATCGATGCGATCGCCCCGGCGGTCCAGGCGTTGCTCATGGCGGTCGCCCCAGTCCTGGGCATGGGCGCTGCCCAGCAAGAACAAGAAGGTGAGGGCGGTTGCCGCAAACGAGACTGTTTTCATGATGAGTTCTCCTTGAGTGAAGGGTTGTTCCTGGGCCTTTACTGAAGAAGAACGCATCAGCGGCCGATCGGTTGACAGCCGTTGAAAAAAAAGCGAACAAAACGAACTATTCGGAATCAGCCGGCGATTCCGCCATATATCTGGATAGATAGAATGATTGCAGCACGACAAAGAGCAGGGTCAGGCCGAGCATGCCAAACAGCTTGAAGTTGACCCAGGTGTCGCGGTCGTAAAAGTGCATGACATAGAGGTTGATACCGCCAAGGAGAAGGAAAAAGGCGGTCCAGGCCAGGTTGAGGCGGCGCCAGACCGGCGAGGGCAGGCTCAGGTTGGCGCCCAACAGCCGTTCGATGGCGGTCCGCCGGCCGACGACCTGGCTGAGGAGGAAGACCGCGCCGAACAGCCAGTTGATCACCGTGGGTTTCCACTTGATGAACTGCTCGTCGTGGAGCACGAGGGTGAGGCCGCCGAAGACGAGGATGATGGCCAGGGTGGCCAGTTGCATGGTTCCCACCCTGCGGGTGGTGATCCACAGCCAGCCGCACTGGGCAAAGGTGGCGGCGATGACCACCCCGGTGGCGACATAGATGTCGAACAGCTTGTAGGCGAGGAAAAAGAGCAGGACCGGAAAGAAGTCGAAGAGGAATTTCATGGGCAGAACATGATGGAGGAATAAGGAGCATGCCGACGGTCGTCACGCCATGCGGCAAGGGCGATGCGGCGGGCGGACCATCCGGAGATAGGGTACCCGACCCGGCGCAAAACACAAGGACCGAGTGCACGGCGGTCAGTGCTGAACATGCGGCGACCAGGACCACTGCTCATGCTTTCCTTGTGCATGGCGGCCCTCTGGTGTTCGTTGTTGACCGAATCCCATGGAAAGACTGACTTTTGTCTTTTCTGGTCAAGGCCCAAGTATTCGACAAAGCGGTTGGCCTTTGCTAAGGTTGATGGTTTCTTCCCATTGACCGTGCCGTGCTCCGTACCACTCTGTCCATGTCCGCCTCGGACGTGCTTTCAAGGGTGTTGACGAACCCACCCATGCTGACGACAAGGAAATGCAACAATGAACGGTGAAACCCACAGCCAACTGGCCAACTTTATCTGGTCCATCTGCAACCTGCTGCGCGGCCCCTACAAGCGCAACGAATACCGCAAGGTCATCCTGCCGCTGACGGTCCTGCGCCGCTTCGAATGTTTGCTGGAGCCGACCCGTCAGGCCGCCCTTGAAGAGTTCCAGTCGCTGAAGACCAAGCCCGAGCGGGTGCAACAGGCGCGGTTGCAGCAGATCACCGGCCACCGTTTCTACAACCTGTCGCGCATGCAGCTCACCCTGCCGGGCGAAAAGATCCACTCGCTGCTGGACGACCCCAACAACCTCGCGCCGAACCTGAACAGCTATATCAACGGTTTTTCTGCCAATGTCCGCGCCATCATGGAGAAATTCAAGTTCAGTGAGCAGATCGCCCACATGGCGGAAAAGAACATCCTCTTCGAGGTGATCAAGGCCTTTGCCGGCATCGACCTCTCGCCCCAGCGGGTCGATCAGATGCAGATGGGCTATGTGTTCGAGGAGCTGATCCGCATCGGCGCGGAGCAATCCAACGAGGAGGCAGGAGAGCACTTCACCCCGCGCGAGGTGATCAAGCTGATGGTTAACCTGCTGCTGGCACCGGATCAGGAGCTGAACAAGAGCCATGTGGTCAAGACCATCTACGACCCTGCCTGCGGCACCGGCGGCATGCTCTCGGTGGCCGAGGAATACATCCGCCATCTCAACAGCGAGGCCAAACCCAAGGTTTTCGGTCAGGACTGGAACGACGAGGCCTGGGCGGTGTGCAAGTCCGACATGCTGATCAAGGGCGAGGATGCCGACAATATCATCCTCGGCGACAGCTTCACCCGCGACGGCTTTGATCGTGACGCCGACGGCAACAAGTGGACCTTCGATTACATGCTGGCCAACCCGCCCTTTGGTGTGGAGTGGAAGCAGCAGCAAAAAACCATCCAGCAGGAGGCCGACACCCTGGGCTATGCCGGACGTTTCGGTGCCGGCACCCCGCGCATCAACGACGGCGCCCTGCTCTTTCTCCAGCACATGATCGCCAAGATGCGCCCCGTCGATAAGGACGGCAGCCGCATCGGCATCGTCTTCAACGGCTCGCCGCTCTTTACCGGCGACGCGGGCAGCGGCGAGAGCGAGATCCGCCGCTGGATCATCGAAAACGATCTCCTGGAGGCCATCGTCGCCCTGCCGGAACAGCTCTTCTACAACACCGGCATCGCCACCTACATCTGGGTGCTCACCAACCGCAAGGCCAAGGAGCGTAAGGGCAAGGTGCAGTTGATCGACGCCCGCAACTTCTGGGTGCCGATGGAAAAATCGCTGGGCAACAAGCGCCGCCGCATCGGCGACCCGCAGGATAAGGCCAGGGACCCGGACCACATTGCCGAGATCACCCGCATCTACGAAAACTTCGAGGACGGCGAGACCCGGGAGTTCGTCATTCCCGCCCCCGATAAAGACATTCGAGGGCAGGCTGCGGCGGGAATCCAGCAAACCAAAGCCCTCGTCGTCAGTAAAATCTTTGATAACGAGGACTTTGGCTACCACAAGATCACCGTCGAGCGCCCCCTGCGTCTCAACTTCCAGGCCACGGCGGAGCGCATCGTGCGCCTTTCGGAGCAGACCGCCTTTAAAAATCTCGCTGTCAGCAGCAAAAAGAACGAAACCGTCCGCCAGCAGGAGATCGAGGCGGGCAAGGCGCGTCAGCAGACCATCCGCGACCTGTTGGCCGCCTTTGCCGACCAGCACGGCGACACCCTGTTCAAGGATCGCAAACAGTTTCTGCTAGCCCTACGCGAGATTGACCGTATTCGGGGCGTCAAACTCGCCACACCGGAGTTGAAGGCGGTACTCGCCGCCCTGGGCGAGCTGGATGAGACCGCCGCCATCTGCCGGGATAGACAGGGCAACCCGGAGCCGGACACCGACCTTCGTGATACAGAAACCGTGCCGCTTAAGGAGAGCATCGAGGAATACTTCCGGAGGGAGGTCCTGCCCCACGTCCCCGACGCCTGGATCGACCATGGCAAAACCAAGGTCGGCTACGAGATTCCCCTGAACCGCCACTTCTACCGTTACGAGCCGCCCCGCGAACTGGCGGAAATCGAGGCGGAAATCAAGGTGCTGGAAGGGGAAATCCTCGACCTGCTCCGGGAGGTGACGGCATGAGCGAGCACCTGCCGGCAAAAAACGAAGGAGACATTCTCCTGTACCAGACCGAGGACGGCCAGGCGCGCATTGAGGTGCAGTTGGTCAATGAGACCGTCTGGCTCTCGCAAAAGCAGATGGCCGAACTATTCCAAAAAGATGTCCGCACCATCAACGAGCATATTGGCAACATCTTTGAGGAAGGGGAGCTGGCGCCGGATTCAACCATCCGGAATTTCCGGATAGTTCAAATCGAGGGTACACGGAAGGTCGGTCGCGATGTCGCCCACTACAACCTGGACGTTATTATCTCGGTCGGATACCGGGTGAAGTCGCATCGGGGCACTCAGTTTCGCATTTGGGCCACCCAGCGGTTGCGCGACTATCTAGTCATGGGCTTTCTGCTCGACGATGAACGTTTTAAGCAGGGTAAGGGCGGCCATTATTTCGATGCGCTACTGGCTCGGATCCGCGAGATGCTGACTATCTCTTCCATCCGTCATTCCCGCCCCCGATACAGACATTCGAGGGCAGGCTGCGGCGGGAATCCAAGTTGGAGGTCAGCTACGTTTTCAGCCGCGATGCGTCATTCCCGCGAAGGCGGGAATCCAACCCAGGAAAACTCCGATGAAACAACCGATCGTCTACATCCTCGCCAGCAAGCGCAACGGCACCCTCTACATTGGCATGACCAGCGACTTGATCAAGCGAATCTGGGAGCACAAGAACAAATTGGTCGAAGGTTTTACCCAAAAATACCACGTCCACCAGTTAGTCTATTTCGAGCAACATCAAGACATGCTGTCCGCGATCACCAGAGAGAAACAGCTCAAAAAGTGGAATCGGGCCTGGAAAATCGCCCTGATCGAAAAGGACAATCCAGATTGGCGCGATTTGTGGGAGGATATTCGCCCGTAAATACCCCTAATCGTTCTTCGCATTTTCATCCTATGGTCCTTCTTCACCCGTCATCAATAGGGATGTGGAGAGGATTGTTGCGCCAAGCTTGTGTACACTTAGGGTGCCGTCATTCCCGCGCATGCGGGAATCCAGGAACTCCTTTGCCATTCTGGATTCCCTCCGCAGCCAGCTCGATTCCGTCACTCCCGCGCAGGCGGGAGCCCATACTTCCAATACAAACATGGATCCCCGATGCAGCCTGCCCCCGAATGCCTTTATCGTGGGCGCGAATGGCGGGTGCCAAACCATGGACAAGGAGCTTGGAGCATGTAAACTGGATTCCCGCCTGCGCGGGAATGACGGAGAGCGGGGAGTCATGAAGCAACCGACCTATCCAAAGTACAAGGACAGCGGGGTGCAGTGGCTGGGTGAGGTGCCGGAGCATTGGGAGGTGAAGCGTTTGAAATACTCGGCCACGATAAATGATGAAGCACTACCGGAAACAACTGAACCTGATTTCGAGTTCTGTTATGTCGTAACCGTCAAAATAACCGCATCTGTTTTTCCGTTCCCTGATCTGTCATAGTGGTGCCAACGTTCACGACGAAGGGGGTCCACTATGAGCATTGCTGCATCATCCGAGACAAAGACCGGGGCTCGCTTCTGGCGGGCGCATGTGCGGGCGCTTGGCGGCAGCGGTCTTTCCCGCC
>JAUWAH010000146.1 GCA_030602145.1 Desulfobulbus sp. | reverse complement strand
GTTGGCCATGGCCAGGCCGATCAGCAGGGCCCGGACACCTTCCCTGATATCGGCCTGCCTGCCTTCGAAACTGAATTCGAGCCCCTGGAAACGGTCCTGCAGACCGGGCAGGGTTTCTTTCTTCAGGGATTCCAGAATGAGACCGGCGGCTGCCTGCGGGGTGACGTCGGCGGTGACGGTGATGATCCGGCGACCGTTGCGCCGATCGATGCTGGTGAAGGATTTGCCCCGGGTGACCTCCGCCACCTCCCGCAGGGGGACCATGGTGCCGGCCGGGGTTCGCAGCAGCAGTTCCTCGATGTTGTGGAGGGAGATCCGCTCGTCGGCAGACAGCCGGACCGAGACCCGCAGTTCGTTGCGACCCCGTTGCTGGCGCAGGGCTTCCGCGCCGTAATAGGCGCCCCGGATCTGGCGGGCGATCTCCTGGGAGGTCAGCCCCAGGCTCGCCCCCTCCGGACGGAGGCGGAAGTCGAACTGCATCTTCCCTTCCGAAAAACCGTCGTCGATGTCCGAAACCTGGGGATAGGAGGCCAGGGTTTCGGCCAACTCCCTGCCGGCCTGCTCCAGCACCTCGGTGGACCGATGGCTCAGCTCGATGGTCAGGGCGGCGCCGGAGCCGGGTCCACCCCGGTCGGCCTCGAATTTGAGCGACTCCGCTCCGGCAATCTCGCCGACCGCCTGCCGCCACAGACGGGTCAGTTCGGCGGTGGGTAACGGCCGCTGGTCGGGCGGGGTGAGGTAGACCCGCACCGACCCCTGATGGCCGCCGCTGGAGGTGCCCACCTGCGAATAGATGCCGCGCACCAAATTCGCCCCGCCGTTTTTTTCGGCCAGGTCGGCGGCCGTCCGCACCAGCCGGTCCACGGCGGCCTCCGTCCTGGACACAGGCGTGCCAAAGGGCATGGCCACCTCGGCATAGGCAAAGTCGGCCTCGACCCGGGGAAACATCACCATGCCCATCCGGCCGCTGGCCACATAGCCCAGCGTGGCGACCAGCACCGCCACGGCCACGGCCACGGTGAGGTAGCGGAACCGGATGGTCTTGAGGAGCAGGGGGGCGATCACCGTATGCAGGAGCTTGAAAAACCCGGCACTGAAGCGCGTCTGCAGCCGTTGCAGGGGGGCGAGCCAGGAGCCGACCCGCTGGCTCTGATGGCGCAGATGGGCCGGCAGGACGAACAGGCTTTCGATCAGGGAGATGGCAAAGACACAGACCACCACGATGGGGATTGTGGTGAATATCTTGCCGAGCAGGCCGGGGATGAAGAACATCGGGGCAAAGGCGACGATGTTGGTCAGCACCGAAAAGGTCACCGGCGTCATCACCTCGGTGGTGCCCGCCACCGCGGCATCCAGCAGGGAATAGCCCCGTTCCCGGTACTGGTAGATGCTCTCGCCGACCACGATGGCGTCGTCGACCACGATGCCCAGGGTGATGATGAAGGCGAACATCGACACCATGTTGATCGACACCCCCGCCCAGGGCAGCAGGAGGAAGGCGCCCAGCATGGACACGGGGATGCCCATGCTGACCCAGAAGGCCAGGCGGAATTCGAGAAAAAGAGCCAGGAGACCGAAGACCAGTGCCAGTCCCATCAGGCCGTTGCGGATGAGGAGGTCCATGCGCTGCCGGTAAATGTCCGAGCTGTCGTTGAGCATGGACAGGGTCACCCCCGGCGGCATGGCCTGATTGAGGGGGCCCATGTGGCGCCGTACCGCATCGGACACGGTGATGGGCGTTTGGTCGCCGACCCGGTAGATGTTGAGCAGGACGGCGGATTGATTGTTGAAGCGGGCGCTGATGTCGGAATCGACGAACCCGTCGGTGACCCTGCCCAGATCCTCAAGACGGACCACGGAACCGTCCGCGGTGGTGATGATCGGCAGGTGGGCGAACTGGGTGCCGAACTCGCGGCGGTCCTTGACCCGGACGAGGATCTCCCCCTGCTCGGTCTTGACGCTGCCGCCGGGAAGCTCGAGGGAGGTGCGGGCGATGATCGCCGCCACCTCGGGCAGGGTGAGCCCGTAGGTGCGCAGGGTGTCCTGGGCGATCTCGATGCTGATTTCCAGGTCGCGCACCCCGCTCAGGTCGATCTGGGTGATATCCGAATCCTGGAGAAGATCGTCGCGCACCGTCTCGGCCAGTTCCCGGAGAATGCGTTCGTCGAGATCGCCGTGGAGGATGATCGACAGGGTCTGGCGCCGATTGGTGTTGATGACCACCTTGGGCGATTCCGCTTCGTCCGGAAAGGAGGTGATCCGGTCTATCTCGCTTTTCATGTCCTGCGAAAGACGCTGCAAGTCGGCCCCGGCCAGTGCCTCCACGGTCACCGTGCCGAAGCTTTCGATGGAGGAGGAGGTGACGTTCTTGACTCCGTCGAGGCCGCTGACCCGTTCCTCGATGGCCAGCACGATGCCCTTCTCCACCTCCTCGGGGCTGGCGCCCGGATAGGCCACGGTCACGGTGACCAGATCGGTTTCAAACTCGGGAAAGACCTCTTGCTTGATCTGGGAGGCCATGACCAATCCGCCGACCAGGCAGACCAGCAGAATCAGGTTGGCGGCCACCGGATTGTCGGCCATCCAGGCAACGGCGCCCTTGCGGGTGGTGCTCATGGCCGGTTGCCTCCGTCCGGCGTCAGGGTGACCGACATGCCGTCGATGGGCGTGGCCACCGTGCCGGTGATCACCCGGTCGCCGTTGGCCAGGCCCCGGTCGACGAGCACGGTATGGGTGTCGCGCCAGGCGATACCGATCTTCCTGATGCGGAGCACACCGTCACTGACCACCCAGGCGGTGTCGTCCTCCCGCAGGGCCACGCGGGGCAGGGCGATGACCTTGTCCAGGGTGCGGCCCTCGATGGCCAGGCGGACATATTCGCCGATCAGGAAGGGGGCCGGCTTCGCCGCAAGGGGCGCGGGCAGGGTGATGAGCAGACGGGCCATGCGGCCCTGGTTTTCCAGGTCGCCGCGCAGGGTGAGCAGCCGGCCTTCGGCCCGGGCGCCGCTCGCCGGGGAGGTGATGTGGACCTTCGAGCCACTGCCGCCGCCCTCGGCAAAGGTGATCCAGGCCAGCCGATCGACGGGCAGGGTGGCCTGCACCCAGTAGGAAGCGGTGTCCACCAGGGTCGCGACCACATCCTGGCTGGAGACCCGTGAGCCGATTTCGGCGTTCTTCTCCATGATCAGGCCGGTGAACGGCGCCACCATGGTGGTCCGCTTGAGATCGAGCCGGGCCTGTTCGACTCCGGTCTCCGCCTGCCGGACCTTGGCCAGGGCCTGGGCCAGTTGCGGTTTGCGCAGGGCCAGGTCGGGGTTGTCGGTCTTGTCGTCAGCACGCCGGAGCAACTCCCACTCGTGCCGCGCCACCTGCTGGTAGCCGCGTTCCAGGTCCAATGCAGCCCTGGCCTGTAGCAGCTCCGCCTCCCTGGCGGCCAGGGTCAGGACGAAGTCGGCATCGTCCAGGCGCAACAGCGGCTTGCCCCGGGGGATCAGGCCGCCCGGAACGAACCCCTCGGCCACCTCGCGGACCGTTCCCGCCACCTCGGGTCGGATGTCGGTCTGGCGGGCAGGGGTCACCGTACCCAGTGCGTCGACGATGACGGTATGCTGCCCGGATAGGACCGTGGTGGTCTCGACCAGGGGCGCGATCTTGGCCGGTGGTCGCTGCGGCGGCTGGGGCCGGGTCTTGACGAAGCGAAGACCGACGGCTCCACCGGCGGCGACGACGAGCAGGCAGAGAACGAAGATGGTCAGCTTGAGACGTTTCGACAGGGGGGCGGGCTGGTGGTTGTTGGCAGGGATCATGGCTGGCGGGTGCGACTGATGGACGAGGCGAGCGGAAAGGTCGATTGCCATCCCTTGCCCAGGGCCCGGCAGAGGCCGGTCTGGGTGATCAGCAGGGCGGCCTCCTCCTGGATGACGGTTCGTTCGAGTTGCTGGAGCTTGAGCAGCAGGTTGAGGACGATGTCGTAGGTGACCACACCGTTCTGGTAACGGATCCGGGCGCTTAACAGGGCAGCCTCCACAGCATGACGCTGAACGATCAGGGCGTCGCGCAGTTCCTGCTGCTTGCGCAGGGTATGCACCGCCGAATCCACCTCCGACAGGGCGGTCAGCACGGTCTTCTCATAGGCGGCCAACCGCTCGGCTCCCAGGGCTTCCTGCCGCTTCACCTCGGCTGCACGACTGCCGCCATCGACGATCGGCAGGGTCAGGCCGAGGGCCAGCCGGGCCAGCCAGTTGTCGAGCACCCGGTGCAGGGCCTCGCCGTTTTGCTCGAAGGCGCCGGTCAGGCGGAGGGCGGGCAGCCGATCCGCCTTGGCGGCGGCCACATCCCAGCCGGCTGCAAGGAGCCGGTTCCAGCCGGCACGGACATCGGGACGATCCTGGAGCAGATCGGCCGGGATGCCGGTGGCGGGAAAAGGCAGGGGCAGGGGGAGGGTGTCGGCTCCGGTCAGGTCGGCCGAGCCGGGCGGTTTGCCCAACAGCAGATTGAGTCGGTTCTCCAGACGGATGACCTCGGCCTGCAGGGGCGCGATCCTGGTGTTGGTCTGGGCGATGGCCTCACGCTGTTGGAGAACATCGAGGGCCGAGGCAAGGGAGTTGGCGAACCGCAATTCCAGAGTGGAAAGGATCTCGTCGTTGGTCCGCTGCTGGGCCTTGAGAACGGTCAGTTGCTGCCTGGCCGAACAGAGCGAGATCCAGGTTTCGGCGATCTCGCCGCTGATGGTGAGGGCCACGGTCCGCAGGTCGTCGGCGCTGGCCGAGACCGCCAGCAGGTCAGCCTCGTGGAGGGAGCCGATGCGGCCCCAGAGATCGATCTCATAACTGGCGGCCAGTCCCAGGCCATAGGTGGTGGTGTTCACCTGGCCGCCCGCATCCGGGCCAAACCATGTGCGACTGGCATCGGCGCCGCCGCTGAGCGACGGCCACAGACCGCTGCCGGTTTTCGCCGCCGCTGCCTGGGCCTGGTCCAACCGGGCCAGGGCGATCCGGATGTCTGGAGCCGCGTGCAGCCCCTCTTCGATGAGGCTGCTCAGTTTCGGGCTGCGAAAATCCTGCCACCAGCGGTCGTCGATGGCGACTCCGGCCGTGGCATCGCGATACCCTGCCGGCAACGGCGGCTGGGTGGGGGGAACGGGTGCAAAGGCTCGGCAACCGCCCAGGAGGGTCAGCGTTGCCAGCACGAGCAGGCAGAGCAGGGCCGGGGCAACGATCCCCGGCCGGCGGTTGGGGGACCGTGCGGGGCCACTGTTATGGCCAGGTGACAGGTTGGGGCAACAACGCATCGAGGCATCCCGTCCGTCAGTTGATCCCGGAAAACGGCCGCATTTCGGGGTCACAGACACCGCCCACCCGCACGGATCGCTGCTGCTCCCCGGCCTGGCACTGTTCGCCCCGGTCAGCGATGGTGCAGGTCACCTCCAGCGGTTTGCCGGCGTTGACCCAGGGGGGCGTTCGCCGATGGCGGCCGATGTCCTCGAACCGGCAGCCGCCGGGGATCCCGTAGGCGGTACACCGGGAGGGTGGGCCGCCCAGGGAGACCCGCCGGCCGTCGACCACGAAGCCGGGATAGTGGTCGGCCAGGGTGATGACATCCCGGGCGGGATCCTCGCGGACGATAAAGCTGCGGAAGAAATAGCCGGCACCGGTTTTCTCGCCCACCTGAATGCGGGTGTTGGCCAGGAGGGCGAAATCGTTGCCCCTGCGGGCCACCGCGCCGGACATGTATTCGACCCGCTCGTGACGGGGGAAACACTTGCCCATGGCCGGGGCATGGTAGTAGTGTCTGAGGTTTTTCAGGTCCGCCAGGGTGTTGTTCGGGAAAATGGCGGTCAGGTCCCGGTCGCTGCCGAAGAGAATCCGCTCCGCATCCGCCACGCTTTGGGCATGCATACTCTGCCATTTGCGGTAGTCGGCACCTCCGCTGCCCCGGTCGGCGAGGTCGGCGCGCAGGTAGCAGGAGGTCAGTCCGGAGACCTGGGTCAGGACCTCATCCCAGATGTTGTACTGGGAGACCCTGGCGGCAACCCCCTGGAAATCGCCGGGCTCCCGGCAGCCGAGGCGGGCCGAGCAGCCATCAAGGCCCCGGTTGCGGATCGACAGGACGATGATATTGCGCTCGCAGGCGCCATAACTGTTGCAGCCTCGCTCAAGGTGACCCTCGAACAGGGCGGTGCGCATGGTGTAATCGAGGTGTTTGGCCCGCTGGAGGGTCGCATTCGACCAGCGGTGCTGCTGGTCGGCAATGAAACGGTTCCAGGCGGCGTTCAAGCCGCTGCGCCGCTCCGGCAGCCGCTGATTGACGGCGGCACAGGCCGGCGAGTTGTGAAAGGCGCGGATGATGGCATCCAGTTCACTGCCCGCCCGGCCGCCGGCCGAGCGGGCTTGTGGCGCCGGTGCG
>JAUWAH010000459.1 GCA_030602145.1 Desulfobulbus sp. | reverse complement strand
CCAGCAGTCCTTGCGCTTGGCCTGGCCGCCGTTTCGCTGGCTGATGGCCAGAAAATAGAGCTGGCGTTCGACATGGATGGGGATGGCGCGCCATCCCTGTTCGTAACTCTGCACCGCCTTGAGCGAAACTCCGAGCAGCTCGGCCAGTGCCTTTTGGGTTTTTCCCAACTTGGCCCGCAATTTGGCAAATATTTCTCGGCTCATTATCCCACTCCTGTTTGTGAAAGGAGATTTTTAACGGAAAAAATACCACATAGTGAGAGGCTCGGCAATCTTTTTCCCGGGGAACCGTGATCGGCTTCAGGGCATCGGCGAATCCGGATTCGGAAAACCACTTGGAAAACCGGACAACAATAGTGTATTTTCACGCAAAATGAAACGGTGCGTGCAGCGGGTGTCGAACCGGCTTTGGTCGGCCCCAGCACAAGGCGTCATCCGACAAGGACGTGGACGGACATGAGCGAACAGGAAAAAATCAACGGCACCGGCATAGCCCGCCTTAAACGGGCGATGCGATGTTCGATTCAAGGGCTGTCCGCCGCCTATCGCAGCGAAGAGGCCTTTCGCCAGGAACTGCTTGTCTGCCTGGTGCTCCTGCCGCTGGCCTGCTGGCTGGGCGACAGCAATGTCGAACGGGCCCTCCTGGCCGGCAGCCTGGTTATTTTGTTGATCGTCGAGATACTCAACACCGCCGTTGAAGTAGTGGTCAACCGCATCAGTGCCGAGCGCCACGAACTGTCCGGACTGGCCAAGGATCTCGGTTCGGCCGCGGTGGCCCTGGCCATTGCCCATGCCGCGATTATCTGGCTGCTGGTGCTCTTCACCTGAACACGGTTCGGCAGATCCCCCAAAACCGCACCTTCCGCAGCATCAACGTCGTCGAAGCGTCAATATTCGGTGGCGATTGAATCTCCGACTTTCCCTGCTGAAATCTGATGGTCTCGTACAAAGTGGATTTCTGTCATTTCGAGGAGCGCAGCGACGAGAAATCTCTTGAGTATTCCGGAGATTTCTCCCTCCGCACGAAATGACAAAAAAACCGTTTTCCGACTTGTTCCCAAGCCATCAAATCTGACATCTCCGAGCCCAACAAGGGCAGTCGCCCTTTTAGTGCGGGTGCTCGTGCGCTTCCTGGCCATGGTCCGGATGGTCGTGCTCATGCGGGCCGTGATCGCCGGGATGGTCATGGTCGTGAACATGGACTGTGGTGTCGTGATCATGGTGATGCCGGTGCTGATGGGCATGGCCATGACGGTGGACATGGTCATGCTCGTGGCTGTGGGTCACGGCGCCATGGCGGTGCGCATGTTCATGCCGATGGCTGTGTTCGTGGCTGTGTTCATGAGTGTGATCGTGATCGCCGTGCATGGGAGGTTCTCCGGTTGCGAGGGTTCATGGTCATGGTCTTCTCTGACCTTTTTGTAAGCACGGGTCGACAAAGGGCAAGGGCGCGCAGGGGCGGAAAAAAGAAGACGTTTTGTGTGCAATAATCGAAAAACGTATTACTGTGGACGCTGTCCATCTCTCATTCCTCTTGCCAGAAGGAGTCAATCATGCATCCACGTCACCTTGCCGCCGCCGCTGTTGTGCTCGGTTTCAGTCTCGGCTTTGCCGCCACCTCCGCCGCCCATTTCGGGGTGGTGCTGCCCTCCGACGATATCGTCAGTCAGGGTGAGGCAAAAAGGATTCAGGTTGCGCTCAAATTTATCCATCCCATGGAGGGGCAGTACATGGAGTTGGACAAACCCAAGCGGTTCGGCGTCCGGCATGAGGGGGCCAGCACCGATCTCCTCCCCACCCTGACCGCGGCCAAGGGCCGGGGTGGCGATCAGAAGCAGGATTTCGGCTACTGGACAGCCGAGTACACCATCAAGCGACCCGGCGATCATACCTTGTTCATGGAACCCGTTCCCTATTGGGAGCCGGCCGAGGATTCGTACATCGTCCACTACACCAAGGTCTGCGTCAATGGATTGGGCAAGGAAGAGGGCTGGGACGAACCGGTGGGCCTGGAAACCGAAATCGTGCCCAAGACCCGGCCCTATGGCCTGTGGACCGGCAACGTCTTCACCGGTCAGGTGCTGATCAAGGGACAACCGGCCGCTGACGTGGAGGTGGAAATCGAATATCTCAACGAAGCAAAGAAAAATCGCCCCAGGGTGACGGTGCCGAGCGATCCTTTCATCACCCAAGTGGTCAAGACCGATGCCAACGGTCTGTTTACCTACGCCATGCCCAGGGCCGGCTGGTGGGGCTTTGCCGCGCTGAGCACGGCCGACTGGACCGTCAAGAAGGACGGTGTCGACAAGCCGGTCGAGATCGGGGCGGTGTATTGGGTGCACGCCACCGATATGCGCTGACCGGCATGGTGCCGAGGCGGCAATCAACACGTTCATGGAGAGTATGACCGGTGCCCCAAGGACGCCGGCCATGCACTGACGGGTGCAAGGAGGGCAGTGATGCGCATCGTTTTTCCCTGGTTGGTGTTGCTGGTGATGGCCCTTGCCTGGTGTGCCGGGCCTTCCTGGGCGCACAAGGTCAATCTGTTCGCCTATGTCGAGGGCGGCACGGTGTACACGGAGAGCTATTTCGCCGATGGCAAGAAGGTGGTGGGCGGCAAGATCGAGGTCCTCGATGCCGGCGGCAACCAC
>JAUWAH010000257.1 GCA_030602145.1 Desulfobulbus sp. | reverse complement strand
GCGGATCATCAACGAGCCGACCGCCGCCTCCCTGGCCTATGGCCTCGATAAAAAGGGCGAGGAAAAAATCGCGGTCTTCGACCTGGGCGGTGGCACCTTCGACGTCTCGATCCTGGAGATCGGCGACGGCGTCTTCGAGGTCAAATCGACCAACGGCGACACCTTCCTGGGCGGCGAGGACTTTGACATGCGCATCGTCAACTGGCTGGCCGACGAGTTCAAGCGCGATCAGGGCATTGATCTCCGCACCGACAAGATGGCCCTGCAGCGGCTCAAGGAAGAGGCGGAGAAGGCCAAGAAAGAGCTGTCCACCGCCATGGAGACGGACATTAATTTGCCCTTCATCACCGCAGACGCCAGCGGCCCCAAACACCTGAACGTCAAGCTCAGCCGTGCCAAGTTGGAAGCCCTGGTCGAGGATCTGATCGATCGCTGCGAAGGCCCCTGCCGCACCGCCCTCAAGGACGCCGGCTTGAACCCGGCGGACATCGACGAGGTCATCCTGGTGGGCGGCATGACCCGCATGCCCAAGGTACAGGAGAAGGTGAAGGCCATCTTCGGCAAGGACCCGCACAAGGGCGTCAACCCCGATGAAGTGGTTGCCATCGGTGCGGCCATCCAGGGTGGTGTGCTCAAGGGTGACGTCAAGGACGTTTTGCTGCTCGATGTCACTCCGCTGTCTCTGGGTATCGAGACCCTGGGCGGTGTCATGACCAAGCTGATCGAGAAGAACACCACCGTACCGACCAAGAAGAGCCAGGTGTTCTCCACCGCCGCCGACAACCAGCCGGCGGTGTCCATCCACGTGCTTCAGGGCGAGCGGGAGATGGCGGCCAACAACAAGACCATCGGTCGTTTCGAACTGGCCGACATCCCGCCGGCGCCGCGCGGTGTGCCGCAGATCGAGGTAACCTTCGATCTGGACGCCAACGGCATCCTCCACGTATCGGCCAAGGATCTGGGCACCGGCAAGGAGCAGTCAATCCGGATCACCGCCTCTTCCGGCCTTTCGGAAGCGGAAATCGAGCGGATGAAGAAGGATGCCGAACTGCATGCCGAGGAGGACAAGAAGCGCAAAGAGCTGGTCGAGGCCCGCAACAACGCCGACTCCATGATCCACATGACCTCCAAGAGCCTCAAGGAGTTGGGCGACAAGGTGGATGCCGAGACCAAGGCCAACGTGGAACGGGAGATTGAAAACGTCAAGAAAGCGATGGAAGGCGAAGATACCGCTGCCATCAAGAACGCCACCGAAGCGCTCACCCAGGCATCGCATAAGCTGGCTGAACTGATGTACGCCCAGGCCAAGGGGCAGGGTGGGGGGCCGGAGGCCGGTGCCGGGGCAGCCGGAGCCGCAGGTGCGGCGGGTGCCGGTGGAGGCGGCAAGCGGAAGGATGACGACGATGTCGTCGACGCCGACTTCGAGGAAGTGAAATAACCGGCATGGCTGGACCACATTGGCCGGCCACAATGAGCAATGAAAGGTCTGTGCTCCGGTGTGGCAACGGAGCCGGAACCAACGCGTTCATATAAAACCGATTCGACCGCACCAGCGCGGGACGGAGCAGTCCGGGGAGCACGGTTCATTCCGTGCTCCCCTTTTTTTGGCATTTGCGCTATAAGGCTTCGGCTACATGTTCACCACTTTTTAAAGAACGGACATCCCATGAAACGAATACTCTCAGGCATCCAACCATCGGGTAAACTGCATATCGGCAATTATTTCGGAATGATGCAACCCATGATCCGCCACATGGAGTCGGCGGACCTGTACGTGTTCATCGTTGATCTCCACGCCCTGACCTCGGTGCAGGACCGCGACCGCCTCCGCCAGGGCACCCTGGAGGCGGCGGCCGATTTTCTGGCCCTGGGTCTGGACCCCGACCGGTGTACCTTTTGGGTGCAGTCGGATGTGCCCGAGGTGTGCGAACTGACCTGGATGCTGTCCATTCTTACCCCCATGGGACTCCTGGAACGTTGCCATTCCTACAAGGACAAGGTGGCCAAGAGTATTCCGGCCAGTCATGGTCTGTTTTCCTATCCGGTGCTGATGGCCGCCGACATCCTGCTCTACCAGGCCGAGGTCGTCCCCGTGGGCAAGGACCAGAAGCAGCACCTGGAGGTGGCCCGCGACATTGCCATCCGCTTCAACAACACCTACGGCGAGACCTTTGTGGTCCCAGAACCGGAGATCAGTGAATCCACGGCCATTGTTCCCGGTCTGGACGGTCAGAAGATGTCGAAATCCTACGACAACACCATTCCGATCTTCCTGGATGAAAAAGCCCTGCGTAAGCGGGTGATGGCCATCCAGACCGATGCCACACCGGTTGAGGCGCCCAAGGATCCGGAGAAATGCACCCTGTACGCCCTGCTGAAGCTGTTCGCATCGCCGGAGAAAATGCATGAGGTCCACGACCTCTATGTCAATGGCGGTGCGGCCTACGGCTACCTCAAGCAGGATTTGTTCGAACTGGTCAACGGTTATTTCGCCGGAGCGCGGGCAAAGAAGCAGGAGCTGCTCGCCCATCCCGATTATCTTCGTCAGATCCTCACCAAGGGCGCGGAAAAGGCAAGGGCCAAGGCGGCGGTGACCCTGGACGTGGCCAGGGACCGAATGGGGCTGAAGTATTAGATCGGTCGGCAATTCCGGGACAGTGGAGGAGAGCAATCAGGGCGGGGCGGAACTCCGCCCTGATTGTTTGAGACGGCGCTGCGGTTTTGTTGTACCCGCTAGAAGCTGACCAGTTCGACGTCGAAGACCAGCCATGCATTGGGGGGGATGACGCCGCCGGCACCCCGTTCGCCGTAGGCCAGTTCCGGAGGGATGATCAGGGTCCGTTTCTCCCCCTTGGTCATTTGGCTGAGGGCTTCATCCCAGCCGCGGATGACCCTGCCGGTGCCCACCGGAAAGGCGATGGGCTCACCCCGATCGTAGGAACTGTCGAATTTGCGGTTGCCCAGCAGAAGCCGGCCGGTGTAATGGGCATTGATGGTCGTGCCGGCGGCGGGCGGCTTGCCTTCCCCCTTCTGCTCGACCTGCCAGTAAAGACCGGATTCGCTGCGCACCGCCTTGGGCCACTGCTCCTTGATCATCTTTCTGATTTTTTCCTGCTGCCCCTTCACCGCTTCAAGCTCCCCTTTCTTGACCTCCGCCAGGGCGGCGTCGAAGGCGCTCTGATCGATCTTGAAGGCTTCGGCCTCCTTGCCCACCCGGATGATGGTGATCGTCTTGATGGTGTCACCCTTGTTGATCTTGTTGACCACCTCCTGGCCCTCGACCACCCGGCCGAAAACCGTGTGCTTGTCGTCCAGGTGCGGGGTGGCGACATGGGTGATGAAGAATTGGCTGCCATTGGTCCCGGGGCCGGCATTGGCCATGGAGAGAACGCCCGGTCCGTCGTGCCGCAGGCTCGGGTCGAACTCGTCGGGGAAGGTGTATCCCGGGCCGCCGGTGCCGGCTCCCAGGGGGCAGCCGCCCTGGATCATGAAGTTGGCGATCACCCGGTGAAAGGTGAGGCCGTCGTAAAAGGGGGTGCCGACCGGTTTGCCGCTGCCGCCCAGATGGAGGCGTCCTTCGGCCAGGCCAGCGAAGTTGATCACCGTCAGGGGTGTCTTGGTGTAGTGGAGCCTGAGCAGGATGTCGCCCTGGGTGGTGGCGATTTGAGCATAGAGTCCGTCTTTCATTTTTCTTTCCTCGGCAGAAAACGCGGGTTGTCCGGAAGACACGAGCAGGACGGGCAGGAGCAGGAAGAGAAGCCATCGGGTGTTCATGAACGATCTCCTGAGAGTGCTGGTGTTTTCCATGGGTGAGTGATGTTCCGGCCGTCCGTCCGGAAGAAGGGTGTTTGGAGGATCAGCGGCCTGCTTACAAAGCCGGGAAGTCGTTGTCAATGAAAATAGGCGAGGGCGGTTTGGAGGTAAAGCCAGCGGTCACAGTCGGAATCGGAGGTGGAGAACCGTTGAGATGAGCAGTGCCACGGCGAGCAGGCCGACGGCCAGGACACCCGCCTGGCTTGTCATCCCTCTGATCAGCAACTCGCCGCCGATGAGGGTGCCGGCGGCCTGGCCCAGATAGACCACCGAGGTGTTCATGGAGGTCGAGGCCGAGGCGGCGATGGGGTCCGCTTCGATCAGCCGGGCCTGCTGGGCGGCAATGGCCGGGCTCATGCCCATCCCCCAGACAAACAGGACGAGAGCGGTGGCAACCAGATGGACCGGCTCGCTGATCCAGAGGATCAGGCCGAGCAGAATGAGGCTGAGAAAGGTGCCGACCGTCCTGCGGACGCCCAGCAGGCCGACCACCCGGGTGGCGATCATGGTTCCCAGGATACTGGCGCACCCGTAGACTGCCAGGAGAGCGGCGGTGGTTGGAGGGTCGGTGGCCAACCGATCCTTGAGGTCAACGACAATGTAGGGATATTTGATGTACTGCCCGGCAATGGCGAGACTGGAAATGGCGAGGACGCACCAGAGGTGGACGGAAGTCAGCACCTTGCCCCAGGCGGCGATCGGCAACCTGTGTGCCTTCAGGCCGGAGGGCAGGGTGAAAAAGACGGCGGCTGCGGCCAGGGTGCAGGCGCAGGCGAGCAGGACGTAAGCGCTCTGCCATCCGGCCAGGGAGCCGAGCAGGTTGACCAGGGGGATGCCGATG
>JAUWAH010000068.1 GCA_030602145.1 Desulfobulbus sp. | reverse complement strand
ACTGACCGTGCAGATCGATATGGGCCTGATAGACCTCGGTGGTGGTGCCGTATTCGGCCTCCACCAGCAGCCCTTCCATGAGGCGGCGGTACTTCTCGCCGACGCTCACCGCCGGATCATTGACCAATGTTTCGAGCTTATCGATCCGCTCCTGCCGCTCCTGGACAAGAAAGGGAGGTCCCTCCTGGCTGACGGTTTGCAGGGTGGCGAGCAATGTATCGAGAAAGGGGGTGATCTCACCGGTGATGCGATCGGTTTCGGTCAACTGCTGGTGTTTGGCCGCCAGCCGTTTGCGGGCACCATCCACCGAAGTCTGCAAGGCGTCGTCCCGCTCCTTGAGCTGCCCGATCTCTTCCTGGAGCAGTTCGTACCGGGCCGTCAGCCGCTCGCGGTCGTCCCGCCACTGATCGACCGTCTTCTGGGTTGTCTGATGGGTCTCGATGGCCCGGCGCAGCGGCTGCTCCACCTGACGCTGGGTCTCGGTGGTCTATCCGGCCGCCATGCCGGGGAGGGCGAAAAAAAGGAGGAGGGAAGCGGTGAAGAATCGATGGGTTGCCAAGGCGTCCTCGCTGGGATAGGGGGTCACACCTGAGCGAGGATGGCCGGGCTTCCGTGGGCAGGGGCTGGTCAAAAAAAAATCCCGGATCGAGGAATCGATCCGGGATAGCCCTGTTTATCCGCAGAAATGTCTTAAACCGGGTACGCTGCCGTCCTCGCAGTCGTCTCCAAACTACCATCCAGGCAGGTCTTCTGACTCCCGGTTCACCCTACTGGCTGCGTCTTCCCGACCTTTTGGTCAGTGACAATGGTGCAGCGTTCGTCCCCGGTCACAGCGGCGGGCCCGTCCCCGACTTGCACGGGGTTCCCTCTTGCGTTCTTGCGAACACCTGGACAGTCGAGCATAGAACCGATGCAATCCGGGTTGTCAAGCGGTATTATTTTTGCCGCCATCGGATAATCATTTTAGAGCAAGAGTGTTACCAGCGAACAGCCTCGCTGCACTCCATTGAATTCACTTAATTTTTCAGCCACCCCGAACAACGGAAACAGCCCCACAAGGTGGGCACTTCCATCGATGGCGGATTTTTTTGCCGGCAACAAACTTCTTGACTTTGAAAAAAAAGCGTCTAAACAACGCCTATTCTCAGGCGCTCGCTAGAGCTTAATAGGGAACTCCGTGCGAATCGGAGACAGGCCCGCTGCTGTATTCGGGGACGACCGCTGCACCATTGTCACTGACCAAAAGGTCGGGAAGACGCAGCCAGTAGGATGATCCGTGAGTCAGAAGACCTGCCTTGAGAATTGAGTGCATGCCTCGTGGACGGGGGCCCGCTCGCATCATATCCACGGATAAAAAAGGGACATCCCGGATCGATTTCTTGCAATCGGTCCGGGATTTTTTTTTTGCCCGACATCGACAATGACAGTGCTTTGCGAGGTGACCGCATGCGTAGCCGAACCATGTTTACCCGACTGGTGTTTGTTCTTCTGCTGTTCACCGGGCCTTTGGCGCTGCATGCCAAATCCGCCGGCTATTCCCTCGCCATCGCCGACGACCTGGGCAGGGAACTGACCCTGACCGCCCCGCCCCAGCGGGTGGTCTGCCTGCTCGGTTCGGTCACCGATCTGCTGGTCGAACTGGGACGCGCCGACCTGCTGGTCGGCCTGACCCGCCAGGACCTGCTCAACCACGCCAGCCTGCGGATGACCAGTGTGGGCAGCTTCTTCCAACCCGATCTTGATGCCATCGAGGCGGCCAAGCCGGATCTGATCATCGCCTCCGCCTCGCAACAGAACGTGCTGCGGCTATGGCTCGACGACCCGGACGGCCGGGTCAAGGTGCTCCTGTTCAGGGAAGGCTCGCTTGAACAAGGTTTTGCCCGCATGGCCCTGATCGGCCGGCTGGTTGAGCGCGAGCAGCAGGCCCAGGAGATCGTTCACCGCAACCGGGAGCAGATCGAACTGGTGCGTACCCGACTGCGGCAACTGCCCCGGGAGGAGCGCAAGCGGGTGGCTCGGGTGGTGGCCGGCGCCGAAACACTCTCCTGTCCCGGCGACGATTCCTTCCAGAACGAGATGATCGCAGCCGCCGGCGGCATCCCGCCCCGCTGGGGCAGGACCGGCTCTTTCGTGGCCGTGGATGTCGCCGCCTGGCAAGCCTTCAACCCCCAGATGATCTACGGCTGCGGCAGCAACATGGAGGCGGTCCGCACGGCCATTGGACGGGATGGGTGGCAGGATGTCGAGGCGGTCCGTAACCGGGCCATCACCCAACTGCCCTGCCCCATCGCCTGCCAGGTGACGCCCCATGTGGGAGCCGCGGTGCAGTGGCTGGCGGCCTCCTTCTATCCGGAACTGATGGCCGATGTCACCAAGGCGGTGAGCATGAACACCGTCCAGGGTGAACGGGCCCTGACCCTGGACCTCCCCTACCTGGCCTCCGCCAAGGTGGTCAGTCACCGGGTCAACGACGCGGATTTCAAATCCCTGCTGCTCCGTTTCACCACCCCGCAGGCGATCCTCTCCACCGCCGAAGGCCATTCCGGACCGGTGCAGGCGGTGGGCAACACCTACGTGCCCATGCACGCCAGCCTCGGCCACATGGCCTTCGGGGTTGAGCAGGTGCGTCGCGATGTGGCCGCCAACCTAGGGTTTACGCCGGCCACCTATGCCGGGCTGATGACCGGCGCCGACATGGACAATCTCTCGGTGCAGGTGCGCCGCGAAGGCGACCTGGAGGCCGTGGCCCTGGTGACCGCCGGAACGCGGGGCAACGCCCAACGGATGTCGAAGGATATCGGCCATGCCCACCCTTCGGGCACCATCAACATCATCCTGCTCACCAACCGCCGTCTGACCCCCGAGGCCATGGCCCGGGCGATCGTCACCGCCACCGAGGCTAAGACCGCGGCGCTTTTGGATCTCGACATCCGCAGCACCGCCCTCCCCTGGCCCTACCAGGCCACCGGCACCGGCACCGACTCGATGATCGTGGTCCAGGGCGAGGGGCCGCCGACCCACTACACCGGCGGCCACGGCAAGATCGGCGAGCTGATCGCCAAGGCGGTCCATGCCGGGGTGACCGAATCCCTGATCGGCCAAAACGGCATCAAGGCCGGACGCAGCGTCTTGCAGCGGCTCGACGAACGCACACTGAGCCTGGAACGGCTGGCCCAGCTCTATCCCTCAACGCTTGCGCCCAAGGAACTCGAACGCAGGCTGGAGCGGGCCCTGGAGGACCCGGCCATTGCTGGCTTCATCGAAACCGCCCTGGCCGTCAGCGACGCGGCGGGCAGCGGTCAAGTCGGCGATCTTGCCGCCTTTGAACGACTGTGCACCGCCATGGGCGAACGTTTGGCGGCCGACACCACCCCCGCTCCGGCACCGATCAACACCCCGGATCTCCTGCCGCCGGTCATGGCCAAGGCTTTTGGCGTGCTGGTGGCCGGCGTCAGCGCCGACCGGACAACCACCGGGGAGGGACGACCGTGAACCTTCGCCATCTCGCCCTGCCGGTGCTGCTTGTCCTCCTCGGCTGGGCACAGTGCGCCCAGGCCGCCAAGGTGGCCATCCTGGAGATGGATATCAACGGTTTCCAGATCCAGCAGACCATCGCATCGCTCGACCTGCCGCCGGTCATCGAGACCCGGTTCTTCACCCTGGAGGATCTGGAGAAGGATCCCCAGGCCAAGGGCTTTGTCGCCGACTCCCCGGTGGTGCTGGTCAACGTGATGATGAGCCAACTGGCCGACTTCTTGATCGACCATCACCTGCTGGCCGGACGTTCGGTCTATGCCCTCAACACCGCCAGCAACCCCGAGGAGCTGACCAAGAAGGGGTTCCTCTTCGACCGGGAGATCATGGCCTACTACCACCACATGAGCGTGGCCAACATGGTCAACCTGGTGCGGCTGACGGTACACCGCCACATCGACAAGACGGTGAGCTTCAAACCCGTCGAGCCCCTGCCCGAGATCTGCCTCCACCATCCCGACGCCCCGCACACCTTCACCACGGTGGCCGAGTACCGCGCCTGGGACCGGCAGCGGCCGGGGTATCGGGCCGACCGGCCACGGGTGGCGCTCCTGAAGTACAGCAACAGCCTCAAGGTCGGCCAGGTGGAGGCGGTGAACAAACTCATCGGCAGGCTGGAGGCCGCCGGTCTGTCGGTGCTGCCCTGTTTCGGGCCGCTGCAGCAGACCCTCACCCAGTACCTGCAACCGGTGGACGGCAACACCCCGGTGGACCTGGTGCTGGCCTTCACCCTCAAGTTCGCCTCGGCCCTCAATGACGATGTCCGCCTTGCCCTGGAACAGCTCAACGTGCCGCTCTTCAACGTCATCAGCCCCTACGGCACGACCATCGACGAGTGGCGGCAGAGCCCGGTAGGCCTGAGCCCGATGGAAACCTCCTGGGCCGTGGCCACCCCTGAGTTCTCCGGCGCCATCGAGCCCACGGTCCTGCTCGGCAAGAAACAGGTGGTCGATCCAAACAGCGGTCGCCGTCTCTACGTGAGCGAGACCGTGGACGAGGCCATCGACTTCCTCATCCCCCGGCTGAAGAACTGGGCTGCCCTGCAGCGCAAACCCAACGGGGACAAAAAGGTGGCCATCCTCTACTACAACCACAGCCAGGGCAAGCAAAACATCGCCGCCGCCTACCTCAATGTCTTCCGCAGCCTCCAGGCCATCCTCGACCGGATGCGGGCCGAAGGCTACCGCATCGAGCAGGCCGAACACCTCAGCGAGGAGCGGATCCAGAACATGGTGCTGGCCAGCGGCCGCAACATCGGCTCCTGGGCGCCGGGTGAACTCGACAACCTGCTGGCCGCCGGCGGGGTGGAGGAGGTGAGCATCAAAGAGTACACCACCTGGTTCGAGCGGCTGCCCGAAGCCTTCAAACAGCCGGTGATCGCCCAATGGGGCCAGCCCAAGGACAGTGCCATCATGACCAGGGACGGCCGCCTGATCTTCCCCATGGTCAAGCTCGGCAACGTGGTGTTGCTGCCGGAGCCGGCCCGGGGCTGGTCGGACGAGCCGATGAAGCTCTACCACGACACCACCCTCTACCCCCACCATCAGTACATCGCCGCCTACCTGTGGCTGGCGGAAAAATTCCAGGCCGACGCCATGATCCACCTCGGCACCCACGCCACCTACGAGTGGCTGCCGGGCAAGCAGGCGGGGCTGGCACCCTGGGACCCGCCCGAGATCATGGTCGGCGCCATTCCCAACATCTACCCCTATATCGTCGACGATGTCGGCGAGGGCATCCAGGCCAAGCGGCGCGGCCGCGGGGTGATCATCGACCATCTCACCCCGCCGATGAAAGAGGCGGACCTCTACCACGAGTACAAGCAGGTGGGCGATCTCTTCCAGCAGTACGAAATCGCCCGCGCCGGCGGCGGCGAGACCGCCTCCGAATATCGGGACAAGATCGTCCAACTGGTGGAGAAGATGGGGATTGGCCAAGATCTCGGCCTCACCACCATCGATGAGGCGGCCATGGAGAAGATCCACCTCTATCTCCACGAAATCGACGACAACTCGCTGCCCTACGGTCTACATACCTTTGGCAAGGCCTACAGCGACGATGGAGCTGCCTCGACCATCGAGCTGATCCGCAAGCAGAATCCCGGAGCCGATCCCGCCCAAATCCGCCGGGATCTGGACAGCTCGCCGCTTCGGGAGATGAACAACCTGATCCGGGGCCTGAACGGCGAGTACGTGGTGCCGGGCGAGGGCAACGACCCGCTGCGCAACCTGGCCGCCATCCCCACCGGCAAGAATTTCTACGGCTTTTCGCCGGCCAAGGTGCCCTCCAAGGCAGCCTGGGCCATCGGCAAACGGGCCGCCGAAGAGATGATCCGCGCCAAACGGGAGAAGGAGGGCCACCCTCCGGAAAAGGTGGGCGTGGTGCTCTGGGCCACCGAGACCATCCGCAACGAGGGCGTCCACGAGGCAACCATCCTCTGGCTGATGGGGATGGAACCGGTCTGGGACGCCAGCGACCGCGTGGTCGACAGCCGGGTCGTTCCCGGCCGGGAGCTGGGGCGGCCGCGCATCGACGTGCTGATCAACCCCTCCGGGCTCTACCGCGACATGTTCCCGGAAAAACTCCTCTTCCTTGACGAGGCGGTCCAGAAGGCCCTGGTCCAGACCGATATCGAGAACTTCCTGGCCCGCAACCAGGCGACCATCAAGAAGGCGCTGCTGGCCAAGGGCATGGATGAACAAACAGCCGAGGAGCAGTCGCGTTTCCGCATCTTCACCGAGGCGGTCGGTTCCTATGGCAACGGCGTCGAGGAGATGGTCGGGGCTTCAGGGCTTTGGGACTCGGACGAATCGATCAGCAACGTCTACCTCAACCGGGTGCAGTTCGCCGTCGGCCAGGGCAAGTGGGCGGTGCCGGTCAAGGAGACCTTCGCCGAGAACCTGCGCGGGGTGGATACCGCAGTCCATTCGCGCTCCAGCAATGTGATCGGCATCATCGATACCGACGACTTCTTCATGTACCTGGGCGGCATGTCCCTGGCGGTGAAGAACCTGCGCGGCCAGGCCCCGGACACCCTGGTGACCATGCACCGCAAGAAAGACGAGCTGGTGGTGGAGGACGTGGCCAAGACCATCGGCATGGAGATGCGCACCCGCTACCTCAACCCCCAGTGGATCGAAGGCATGCAACGCGAGAACTACGGCGGCGCCCGGCAGATGGCCGACTTTGCCGAAAACCTCTGGGGCTGGCAGGTGACGGCGCGCGACGCGGTTGGCGCCGACAAGTGGCAGCAGGTGTTCGAGGTTTATGTCGAGGACAAATACCAGCAGGGTTTGGCCGAGTTTTTCGACAAGCACAACCCCTGGGCCTACCAGTCGATGACCGCGCGCATGCTGGAGGTGGTCCGCAAGGGCTATTGGCAGGCCGATGAGCAGGTCACCAAGAAGCTGGCCGCCGAATACGCCACCAACGTCATCCAGCGGGGCGTGGCCTGCTGCGACCACACCTGCAACAACCCCATGCTCAACCAGATGGTGATCAACCTGATCTCCATGCCCGGCGTGCTCAGTCCGAAGATGGTGGAGCAGTTCAAGCTGGCCATCGAAAAGATGGCCAAGAAAACGCTGGAGCAGCAGACCGCCGAGCGGGCGGAGCTGATCACCAAATTGAACGAAGTTCCGGCCGGGGAGCACAAGCAGCAGGCAAACGAGCAGCAGCAACAGAGCGAACCGGCCAAGTCCACCCAGGAGATGCAGCAGCCCGAGCCGGTGCCGGAAAAGGAGGCCAAGGCGGCCGAGGACGGTCAGGCCCCGGACAACGTCCAGGGCTACAAGATGGAGGAGATCACCACCAAGGACGAGTCCACCGAACTCAGCTCATCGGGCATCCAGTGGGCGGCCAGCTTCTTTGTGCTGCTGGTGCTGGCGCTGTTTGTCTGGGGTTCGCGGCGCAAGCGGTGAGTGGCCAGCGCCCGGGAACGTCTCCAGCGATTGTTCGCGGCCGGGGTCCGCTCCGCCAACCATAGGCATACACCGATGCGGGAGCAGGCCAGGCCTGCGATGAACAGTCAAACCAACACGGATCGTGTTGTCTGCATCCAACAAGCAGGAGAACCATCATGCTCTACAAATCGCTCATCCTCGGCGTCCTCTTCAGCATCGGCGTCTTTGCCGGCAAAAGCGGCATCGGCCTGGCCTACCTGCTGGAACGCACCCCATCCGGGAAAGGAAAAACTCTCCGGCTGCTGGCCTTTGCCCTGCTCTACGGCCTGGTTTTCGGGCTGGCGGCCTGGGGGTTGCTGGTCTTTGATCCGTTGGCCCACCTGGACTCCATCCAGCGTTTCCTTCAATCCGGCATGCTGGTCCACCTGCTCATGGCCGGAGTCATGGTCGTCTGGGGCCTGATGGTGCTGCGAAAGCCCCGTCTCCACGGGCGGGCCAGCCGCGGCTGGCTGCTGCTGACCCTGCCCTGCCCGGTCTGTGCCACGGTGATCGTGTTCAGCCTCGCCTTCGGCCTCTCCCTCTTTCCCGAGCACTTTCACCGGGTGGCCGGTGGGCTCTACCTGGCCTTTGTTGCGATCAGCCTGGCGACGACGGGTCTGATGCTGGGCGTCAGCCGGGCAACCTCCCGGTCCCCGGAGACGATGCTCGGCGGGGCCATGATCCTGGTCGGCGCCTATTTTCTCCTCTCCATGGCGGTGCTGCCCCAGTTCACAGATGTGGACAAGATCTATCGCCTGGCCAGTGCCAGGGTTTCAAGCCACCCGCAGGAACTCGTCACCCTCCTGCCGATGGCGGCCCTGACCGTGCTCTCCTTCCTGGCCGGTTTCGGCCGTACCCGCAAAAAAATTCGGAGTGTTGTCTGATGGATATCGGCGCCCTGCTCAAAACCTTCATCTACCTGGTGTCTTCGTCCCTGCTTTATCCGGTGTTGCTGCTGCTCAGCCTGCTGGTGGTGGTGATCATCGTCCAGGCCGGCGGCTTCTTCGCCGAGTGGCTGGAACGGGTCCGACTTAAGCCCTGCCCCGCCGAGGATCTGCCCCGCCTGCTGCAAGCCGACCAGGCCAGGGGGGCGATATCCCATCGGGTCAACCGGTATCTCCAGAACCTTGCCCGCATCCGTCGTCACGAGGGCAATCCGGAAATCGCCGTGGAAAACCTGCTCCAATCCACCACGCTCGAACTGTGGAAATCCATGGACCGGCTGCGCCTCCTGGTGCGGACCGGTCCGTCGCTGGGCCTGCTCGGCACCCTCATCCCCATGGGGACCGGGC
>JAUWAH010000477.1 GCA_030602145.1 Desulfobulbus sp. | reverse complement strand
CATCCAGCCGGGCATGGACCTGATCGAGATCGTTCCCCTGGAAGACACCATGCTGATCGAGGCCCGGATCAAACCGGCAGATATCGCCTTCCTCAGACCGAACCAGCACGCCATGGTCAAGTTCACCGCTTACGACTTCACCATCTATGGAGGTCTGGAGGCTGACCTCGAGCACATCGGCGCCGACTCGATCACCGACAAGGAGGGCAACGATTTCTATCTGGTGCGGCTGCGGACCAAGCAGAATTACCTGGGTGGCAAAGAGCAGCCCCTGCCGATCATCCCCGGCATGGTGGTGTCGGTGGACATTCTCACCGGTAAGAAGACCATCCTCTCCTACCTGCTCAAACCTGTGCTGCGCGCTAAATCGACGGCCCTGCGGGAGCGATGAGATGAACCTGATTCTCTGCTGCGCCACCACCTCCCTGCGGGAACGCTGGGCCGCTGCCCTCGGCAATCTGTTCACCACCTACCAGGCCACCACCCTGGATGACCTGCGCATCCTGGTTGGCCAGCGGATAAATTTTGACCTGCTATGCGTCCATCGCCCCCTGGTGGACCCGGACAGTGTCGCCTACATCCGCACGAGGCGCCCGGCCTGCAAACTGTTCATTCTCTCCGACAGGCCCGAGGAAGAAGAGGGCATCGGCTTTCTTCGGCTGGGGGTTGTGGGTTATGCCAACAGTTACAGCAGCCCCGAACGATTGCAGGAAGCAGTCCGCGCCGTAGCCGGAGGATCGGTCTGGGTCAGCCAGAACCTGATGTCCCGACTGATCGCCCAAACGGCGCCGGCATCCGACACCGGGCCTCAAACGGTGGAGGACAACTCCCAGCGGCGGCTGGAACATCTCTCCGACCGGGAATATCAGATCGCGTCCCTGGTGGCCGAAGGGTTGGCCAACAGCGAGATCGCCGACCAACTGGGCATCACCGAACGGACAGTCAAGGCCCACCTCGGCGCCATCTACACCAAGACCTCAGCCAAGGGCCGGCTGGCCCTGGCTCTGTTGATGCGCCCTGCCTATACTACCGGGTAGCAGGCCTGCCGCTGACTGTGTCCTAAAGCGTCCGCTCCTCACACATGCGCCAACATAAAAAAACGCCGCGGGACCTGAAAATGTCCCCCGGCGTTTTTTCGTTGCGCTCTTGCGAGCAGAGTCTACTTGGTGTGATCCAGATCGATCTGCCCCAGGAGCGAGTTGAGTGGATCGCCGGCGTCAAAGTCGATGTTCTCGAAAGTGATACTGCCGATGGGCGTGGTATTGCCTTCATCATAGATAACCAACTGCGCCTTGCCGCTGTTCTCCGCCACATCGAGGCGGGAAAGATCACCATTGATAATGTCGCTGATGTCCACCCTGTCGCCCTCGCCACGATTGTAATCCGTGATGGTGTCGTTGCCGACGCCGACCTTGAAGGTATCGGCGCCGCCTTTCCCTATCAGCGTATCATCTTCGGTGGTGCCAACCAGGGTATCATCTCCGAAGGTGCCAACAATGAATTGGGTGGTATCTGTCACACCTTCAACAGTGCTATCCTCGATGGTTGTGATCGCCACCAAAGAGGGCGGCACATTGCTGTTGCCGGGCACCTCCAATTGCAGACCGCTGATGAAGACCTCGTTGGTCTCTTCATCGATACGCACCGAATATCCGCCATCGCTGGTCGGCCACAAAGTCCAGGTTCCGTCACCATTATCGGTGCCCGCCAACAGCTTGGCCCCTTCGGGAACCGCCAGCTTGACGCTCAGGACAGACTCCGAATAATCGACATCCGTCGGGGCCACGGTGACGTTGACCGACCAGACTGTACTAGAGACAAAACTGATATCGTGGATGAGATAATCGTTGTCGCCGCCATCGGTCGGTGCAGTGAATTCTATAGTTTTAATCAATGCCCCATCCTCTCCCCGCAAAGTCAGCGCAGGATCAACCCTATCGGTTATGCCCTGGACAACAGCACCGCCGATCTCTTTTCCCTCTTCATCATAGAGCGTGTACTGTGCCTTCTCATTGGCTGCCAACCAGGCGAATCGAAGGGTCGCTTGGGTGACTGGCGTATCGAAAACGACCGTTATTTTTTCTGACAATCCCCTGGATTGACCAAGTTCCGCCTGATCACCGGAAGCTCTGCCCGCAACACCAAAGCCTGTCGGTGTGCCGGCTGTCTTGATGGCAATTTCTCCAACATCCGAACCGCCGAGCTTATATGCTGTAACCTTAAACCCCAGGTCGGAATTGTCGACAGTGGAATTGTTAATGGTAGTGGCAACAGAATACGGCTTGCCGATTTCCACTAAAACTTCGGGAACATCCACAACAGGAGCGACGGCAATGTCAAGGGTCGAGGTATCGGTGCTGGCACCGTTGCTCACCGTGTAGGTCACCTGTGGAACCGGTCCGCTATAATCCTTGATGGGAGTGAAGGTATATTGGCCACCTTCTTCGATGGTCAACGTTCCCACACCGGCGATGCTTGCTACCTGCCCCGCGATATAAGTGGTGGAATCATTCTCAA
>JAUWAH010000392.1 GCA_030602145.1 Desulfobulbus sp. | reverse complement strand
GGTGGATGGCATGGAGCGGATGGGCGAGCACCTGTTCGATGCCAGGAGGCAGTTGCACAATTACGCCGAAAATCTGCGTCGGATGGTGGACGAACGCACCGATGCACTCAGCAGCGAGGTCGAGGCGAGACGGGCCGATGTGCGCCTGTTTGTTCGCTTGCTGGAGGATATGTTCAAGAGCAGATCCCGCAGCGAACTGTGGCGGGCCACGCTGCCCCGGATCTGCAGACGGTTTGCGGCCGAACGGATCGCCTATGTCTGCACCATGGGTTCCCAGAGTTGGTTCGTGTGGCCGGATACGCCACCAACACCGGAACTGCCGGTCAACTTTGTCGATATCCTCACTGGCAGCACCTGTATCACCATGGGCAACCGCATCTTTGTGCCGGTCGAATCGAGCACCGGCAACGCCGAGGGACTGCTGCTCATCCAATGGGGCACGGAAGCCGAAGCGATGCGGCACGACCGGGATGTGCTTCTGGCCATGGGCAGGCAGTTGGGGATCGCGGCCGAAAACCTGACCGTCATCGACAGTCTTTTCCGACAAATGAACATCCTGGAAACCATCGTCGAGGGTATCTCCGATCCGCTGGTGCTCATGGACGGCGGCTGCGGCGTGCTCACCGCCAACCAGGCGGCGCGGAGCCTGACTCTTGACCTGACCGGGGGCGAACGCACCGATGGCAACATCCTCGCCCTGTTCGACGGATTGCATGCCGATCAGTGTCCGATGCGGGAAACAATTGCCCGCGGCGTCCCCGACCTGCGCGAGGTCGGTCTGTCGAACGGGCGATCCTTTGCCCTTTTCCTCTACCCGGTCTGCGGTCGTGCCGGTATCGCCGACCAGGTGGTCGTTTACCTGCGTGAAACGACCATGGAAAAACGCATGCGGATGCAGGTCTGGCAATCGGAGCGGTTGGCCACCGTCGGCAAGCTGACTGCCGGCTTGGCCCACGAAATCAACAATCCCCTGGGGGTCATCCTCTGTTACACCAGCCTGCTGCGCCAATCGATCGCCGATCCACAGCAGCAGGCCGATCTGGAGATCATCGAGCGGCATACCTGCCAAGCCCAAAGGGTCTTACGGGATCTGCTCAACTTTGCCCGCCCCAAGACGGCCGGGTCGGGAACCGCAGACATCTGCGCAGTGGCTGCGTCGGTGGTCGAGGTGTATTCCATTCAGGCCGCCAAAAAGAGGGTTTGCATGACCCTGGACACCCCATCGCAACCGCTGGTTGTGGCCATGGGAGTCGGTGAATTGGAGCAGGTGCTCAGCAACCTGATCATCAACGCGCTTGATGCAGTGGCGCCGCAGACCGGTCGGATCGAGATCCGGGTGGTCGATCAGGGCGACGGCAAGGGTAAGATGGAGGTCATGGATAACGGCCCAGGCGTGGCTGTCGATGCCATTGCCCATATCTTTGACCCGTTCTTCTCGACCAAGGAAATCGGATCGGGAACCGGCCTCGGACTGACCGTTCTCTACGCCATGGTCACCGATGCTGGAGGGACGGTGGAGGTGGAACGCTCGACCGAACTGGGTGGAGCCCGTTTCCTTGTCACCCTCCCCGGTGGCGGCACCTCCCGGATGCCCTTGACCGATCCGGAGGACGATCAATGAGCGATATGACCAGAACATCCCCCCCTGACCGCGATTCCCGCATCGATATACTCGTTGTCGACGATGAGCGTGATTTTGCCAATGGCTTGGTCCGTTTGCTGACCGGCCGTTTCGGCGACCTGCGAGTGGCGGCTGCTTCGAGCGGGCGGGAGGCCCTGGAGCGACTCACCGCCAAAACCGTGCGGGTGATGATCACCGATCTGCGCATGCCGGAAATGAACGGCCTGCAACTGATGGCTGAAGCGCTCAGGATAAAACCCGACCTGAGCATGGTGGTGCTGAGCGCCTATGGCACCATCGAGACCGCGGTCGAGGCGCTCCACGCCGGTGCCTATGATTTCCTCACCAAACCCATCGAACCGGACCAGTTGTTCCGGGTTGTGACCAAGGGATTGGAACGCAGTCAACTCATCGAGGAGAACAACCGGCTCAGGCAGATTGTTGGCCGTCAAGAGGTTCAGGAAGAGTTGGTGGGTGAAGGTCCGGCGATGCGTTCCCTTCGGCAAACCATCGCCGCCGTGGCTCAGTCCGATTATGCAGTGCTGATCCGTGGTGAATCGGGCACCGGCAAGGAACTGGTCGCCCGGCTCATCCACCGGGCCGGAGCAAGGGCCGCCCGTCCATTCGTGACGGTCAATTGTCCATCCATTCCCGAAAACCTACTGGAAAGCGAACTGTTCGGCCATGTCAGGGGCGCGTTCACCGGAGCAGAGCGCCATCACAAGGGGCTGTTTGCCGCGGCCCATACCGGTACCATCCACCTCGACGAAATCGGCGATATCAGCCCGGCCGTGCAGACCAAAGTGCTGCGCTGCTTGCAGAACGGCGAGATTCGCCCGGTGGGCGCCAACGCCAGCCAGACGGTCGACGTCCGGGTCATTTCCTCGACCAATCGCGATCTGGAGGCGGGTCTGCGCGGCAACATCTTCCGTGAGGATCTCTACTATCGTCTCAACGTGCTGAGCATCACCCTGCCACCTCTCAGGGAAAGGGCGGAGGACATCCCCCTGTTGGCCCACTTTTTCCTCAGACGCTCCTGTCGGGAAATGGGAACAGGGGACAAGGACCTTGATCCGGAGGTGCTCCGGTGGATGTCGACCTGCTCCTGGCCCGGCAACGTGCGCGAGTTGCAGAACTTCATCCGGCGGATGACGGTATTCGGGATCGGCGAACGATTGGACATGGATCTGGTGCGAATGGTGCTTGGCAGCGAGGGCTCCCTGCATCCGGTACCTGCCGGAACACCAAAACCGGTACCGATGGCCTACAAGGAGGCCAAGGCGGAAGCTGTGCATGCCTTTACCAGGGAATATCTCACTGACCTGTTGACCCTGACCCGGGGCAACGTCTCCGAGGCGGCGAGACTCTCCGGCCTGTCACGGGTCGCGGTCCAGAAAATTCTAGCGCGGATGGGGGAAGAGGCCGCCACGTTTCGATCCCGTTGAGGTCGTTGACCGATATGGTTCCCAAAGACCGAAGAAGCGCAATCGACCAATCAATAGAGGCTTTTGCAAAAAGACGGTTGAGTCATTCCCGAGGTAGTCATCGGGAATCCAATCCCTGAAAAATCAATGAGTTCTGGATTCCCGCTTTCGCGGGAATGACGAAAAAAACTCGTCAGCAGTTTATTT
>JAUWAH010000154.1 GCA_030602145.1 Desulfobulbus sp. | reverse complement strand
CACGTGCTTCGCTCCCGCCTGGTCAATCCCAAGTGGATCGCCGGCATGAAGCGGCACGGCTACAAGGGAGCGGGCGACATCTCCCACGTGATGGATATCGTGCTCGGCTGGGATGCCACCGCCGAAGTGATCGACGACTGGATGTACGAGAAGATCGCCCGCGCCTACGCACTCGATCCCGAGATGCAGGAGTGGATGAAGGAGGTCAACCCCTACGCCCTGCAGAATATCCTCGACAAACTGCTCGAAGCCATCAGCCGGGGCATGTGGCAGGCGGATGCAGACATGGAGGAGCAGTTGAAGAACGCCTACCTGGAGATGGAAGGCGAGGTCGAGGAATGGTCCGAAAAGTCGGCAGGCTGATGCAAACCTGTGCCACGCTCCTCTGCGCCGGATGGTTGCTGCTGCCGGCGGTTGTCGCCGCCGGTGAGGACGGCGCCATTGTGCTCACGGTTGAGGAGATCCGGCGGATGAAGGCCAACAAGATGGCCGATCTGCTCAACCATGTGCCCGGGGTGAGCGCCGGCGACACCTCGGTGAGCATCCACGGCTCCTCCAAGGTCCGGGTGCTGGTGGACGGCCGGCCGATCAACGATCCCACCTCCAGCTATGGGGCGGTCAACTGGTCCATGGTCGACCCGGACAAGGTCGAGCGGATCGAGATCCTGCGCGGCAAGGGCGGTGTGCGCTACGGCCAGGATGCCGGCGGCGGCGTGATCCTCATCACCACCAAGACCATCAAATCGATCGGCGGTTCGATCAAGACCTACGGCGGCAACCAGGACACCGGCTATGCCGGGGTGGGCGTCCAGGGTCGCAGCGGTCCCTGGGCCGCGGAGGCCGGCGGTGAGGTGGAAACCACCCAGGGCTATACGGTCAACAACGACAGTCTCCGTCAGCGGGGCGGACTCAAGCTTTCCTACAACGGAGATGCAGAGCGCGGGGTAAATCTGGGGGTCGATTTCGTCCGCGATGAGAGGGGCTTGACCGGCCTGCCGGACTATCCCACCCCGCAATCCCGCAAGGAGAACGAGACCACGATCCTGACCGGCCAGGCACGGGCCTGGGGCTTGACCAGCGCCACCTTCCTCAACATGGGCGAGCAGCACAACACCGACATCGGCAAGCGATTGGACCAACGGCTGCGGGTCAACGAACTGGGTGAGGATCTGAGTTCCTCGCTCGACACCGGCGGATTCGGCCGATTGGATTACGGCGCCGGCTACCGCTTGGCCCGGGCCAGCGGCACCACCTTCGACGACCAGAGCGAGGAGGTCTTTTCGATTTTTGCCAGCCAGACCCTGCATCGATCGCAGAGCCCTTGGTCGCTGACCGGCGGCCTGCGGGCCAACGCCAACACCGCCTTCGACGACGTGCTCAATCCGGAATTGAAGCTGAGCTATCAGCAACCGCGCTGGGGCCTGACCGGATCCTACAGCGGCAGCAACAATATCCCCTCCTTCTACCAACGCTACAACCAGACCAGTTCCACCCGGCCCAACCCCGATCTGGGCATGGAGACCGCCGACAACTACAGCCTGGCCCTGGGTCTCACCCCGATGGATGACCTTTCGGTGCGCACCTCGGTCTTCTACAACCGGCTCAGCGACCGGATCACCTATGTCACCGGAGACGACGGTGTCGGTCAGTATCAGAACTTCGGTGAGGTGACCTATCGGGGCGGCGATGTGGCGATCACCTGGAAACCGCTCGAACCCCTCAGCCTCAAGGCCGGCTACACCTACCTCCGGGCCATCGACGAGGAGACCGGGCTCTTTATCCCGGCCAAGGCGGAGCACACCGCCACCCTGGATTGTACCTGGCAGGCCACCGACCGGCTGACCGCAGTTCTTTCCGGCAAGTATGTCTCCGAGGTGTACCGCAACCGGGCCAACACCAAAACCGTGCCGGACTATATGCTCGCCAATCTCCGGGCCGAGTATAGCTTGGGGCAATATGGTCTGTTCACCGAGGTTAAAAACCTGGCCGATACCACCTATTACTATGCCGACGGTCTGCTCGGTCCTCCGCTGACCTGGATCGCCGGCGTAAGCTGGAAGATGTAGAGATTTCTATGGAACGAACAGTCTATCCGCTGGCGGCGGTGGTCGGCCAGGCACAACTGCAACAGGGGCTGCTGCTGGCGGCGATCAACCCGGCCGTGGGCGGCATTCTGCTCCGGGGCGAGAAGGGTACGGCCAAATCGACCATGGTCCGGGCTTTAGCTGCTCTCTTGCCGGAGATCGAGGTGGTCCGGGGGTGCCCTTATTCCTGTTCCGCTCTGCAGGGTGAAGACCGGTGTCCGGACTGCGCCCGGCTGTTTCCCTCCCTGGACACCCGTATCCGCCGGACGCGACTGATCGAACTCCCTTTGAACGCAACCGAGGACCGGGTCGCCGGCGGCATCGATTTTCCCCGCTCGCTCAAGACCGGCCGGGTGGTCTTTGCCCCGGGCCTCCTGGCCGCCGCCCATCGCGGTTTGCTCTATGTCGACGAGGTCAACCTGTTGGATGACCACATCGTCGATCTTATCCTCGACGCCGCCGCCAGCGGTGAAAACCGGATCGAACGCGAGGGGATCTCCTTCCGTCATCCGTCCCGCTTTATCCTGGTGGGCACCATGAATCCCGAGGAAGGCGAGCTGCGTCCGCAGTTGCTCGACCGCTTCGGCCTCTGCCTGGAGATTGCCGGCAGCCATGATCCCGAGGAACGGGTCACCCTGATGGAGCGGCGCGAGGCCTTCGACCATGACCCGGCTGCCTTTCTCGCCCAGCATCAACAACAAAGCGACCAACTGGCCCATCGCATTGCCCGTGGCCGCGCCCTCCTGCCCGGAGTCCGGGTCGCTGCCCATCTGCGCAGCTTCATCGGCGAACTCTGCCGGGAAAACAATGTCGCCGGCCACCGCGCCGATCTGGTGATGGAACAGGCGGCCCGCGCCCTGGCTGCCCTGGAGGGCAAGCTCGAGGTCAGCGTCGACCATATCCGGTTCGTGGCGCCGATGGTGCTGATCCATCGCCGCCGCGTCGCCCAGCCGCCCCCTCCTCCCCCGCCGCCCGAGGAGCAACAGGACGAACAGCAGGACGAAACGCCGCCCGAGGAAAACCAGGAAGAGCGCAACGAACAGCCGCAGGAAGATCCGAGCGAACAAGAGGCCCAACCTCCACCTCCCCAGGAGCAGCAAACCTCGCCGGACGACCAGCCGGATCCGGGCGAACAGCAGGAACAGGAGGGCAGGCAGCCCGACGCCGGCCGGGAAGAGGCGGTGTTCGAGATCGGCGCCACCTTCAAGGTCAAGGCGATCAGCGGCGCCAAGGACCGGGTGGTGCGGCGGGGATCGGGCCGCCGGTCGCGCAGCCGTATTGCCCAGAAAAAAGGGCGGTACGTGAAAAGCGCCCTGCGTCCCAGCGACGACCTCGCCCTGGACGCCACCCTGCGGGCCGCGGCCCCCTTTCAGCGGCAACGGGCCGGCGACGACGGCTTGGCCGTGCATCTGCGCGAACAGGATCTGCGCTCCAAGATCCGGGAAAAGCGGATCGGCAACCTGCTGCTCTTCGTGGTCGACGCCAGCGGCTCCATGGGCGCCCGCGGCCGGATGACCGCCTCCAAGGGCGCGGTGATGTCGCTGTTGCTCGATGCCTATCAGAAGAGGGATCGGGTGGCGATGATCACCTTCCGCAAGAACGAGGCTGCGGTCAACCTGCCGCCCACCACTTCGGTGGATCTGGCCGGCAAACTGCTGGCCGAAATGCCGGTGGGTGGTCGCACTCCCCTGTCGGCCGGCCTGGTCAAGTGTCACGAACAGGTACGCAACTACCTGATCAAGAATCCCACGGCCCAACCGATCGTGCTGTTCATCACCGACGGCAAATGCAACGTGGCCCTGGCCAACGGCAAGCCGGTGGAGGAGTCGCTTCTTCTGGCCAGCGCGCTGGCTCGGGACAAGCGCATTCGCAGCATCGTGGTCGACACCGAGGAGGCCGGGCTGGTCACCTTTGGTTTGGCCAGGCGGCTGGCCGGGGCCATGGAGGCCCAATATTTTAAAATCGACGACCTCAAGGCCCAGGCCCTGGTCGACATCGTCCGAGGAAACCACCCATGAACAATCGCCCGATCTATCCCTTTACCGCCCTTGTCGGCCAGGACACCATGAAACTGGCCTTGATGCTCAATGTCGTCAATCCCGGCCTCTCCGGAGTGCTCATCCGTGGCGAGAAAGGGACGGCAAAATCGACCGCAGTTCGCGCCCTGGCAGATATCCTGCCCGAGATCCCGGTGTTCCGCGACGATCCCTATCAGCTCGATCCCAACGAGGAATACGAGGTGTACATCGAGATCCGCCAGGCTGTGCAGGCTGACTCGGCCCTGGCAGCCACACGGGAGGTGGTGCTGCGCAAAGTGCGGGTGGTGGAACTGCCGGTCGGCGCTACCGAGGATCGGGTGGTGGGCACCCTTGACCTGGAGCATGCCCTGAAAAAGGGCGAGAAGCGGGTCGAACCCGGCATCCTGGCCCAGGCGCACCGCAACATCCTCTATGTCGACGAGGTCAACCTCTTGGACGACCATGTGGTCGATGTGCTGCTCGATTCGGCGGCCATGGGGGTCAACACCATCGAACGCGAGGGGGTCTCCTTTTCCCATCCGGCCCGCTTCACCCTGGTGGGCACCATGAATCCCGAGGAGGGAGAACTGCGGCCGCAGTTGCTCGACCGCTTCGGCCTCTGCGTCACCATCGAGGGCATCCGCACCACCGAGGACCGGGTGGCGATCATGGAACGGCGGGCCGCCTTCGATCTCGATCCGGAACGGTTCGCCGCCCAGTGGCAGGCCGAATCCGATGCCCTGGCCGACCGGCTGCTCATCGCCCGTTCGCTGTACCCCGAGGTACAGATCGAACGGCCGCTGTTGTTCGAAATCGCCCGCACCTGCCTGGAGGTTGGGGTGGACGGTCATCGCGGCGACATCATCATGCTCAAGACCGCCAAGACCCTGGCTGCCCTGGACGGCCGCACCCAGGTGGAGTCCGGAGATATCCGCACCGCCTCCGAACTGGTCCTGCCGCACCGGGTGCGACGGCAACCGCTGATGGAGATCGCCGACAGCGTCCAGACCCTGCGTAAGCGGGCCCTGGCCGGGCAGTGAGGGTTTTTTCGGTGCCTGCGGGAACCCCGTATAGATCGTTGCCGCGCTCCATCGTGGGAATGCACCCCGAAGGCTCCAGCGTCTTCGGGTTAATCGAAAACACAGACCAACCAAACCAACCATGATCCGTATCGAGCACCTGCAGAAATCCTACGGCGCAACCCGGGCGGTGGACGGCATCGATCTCTCGGTGGCTCCTGGCGAATTATTCGCCTTCCTGGGCCCAAACGGGGCCGGCAAGACGACCACCATCCGCATCCTTACCGGTCTCACCCGGCTCAGTGGTGGTCAGGTTCGTTTAAACGGCCACGACATCGAATCCGAGCCTCTTGCCGCCAAGCGTCAGTGCGGCCTGGTGCCGCAGCACATCAACCTCGACAGCGAGCTGAACGTGCTGGAAAACCTCGATATCCACGGACGACTGTTCGGCATGGCGCCGGCATTTCGTCGGCAGAAGATCGAGCAGCTCCTGGCCTATGTGGAATTGGAGGATCGGCTCCACACCCTGGTCAAGCAACTCTCCGGCGGCCTTAAGCGGCGATTGATGATTGCCCGCGCCCTGATGCACGAACCCAGGATCCTCTTCCTCGACGAACCCACCGTCGGCCTGGACCCGGCCATCCGCCGCCGCATCTGGTCGCTGATCAAACGGGTGCAGCAGGACGGCACCACCATCTTTCTCACCACCCACTATATCGAGGAGGCGGAATTTCTGGCCAGCCGGGTCGCCTTCATCGATCGAGGACGAATCGTGGCCCTCGATCAACCCCAAGCTTTGATGGCCCAACTCGGACATTGGGCCATCGACCAGATGAACGGCGAAGGCATCCAGACCCGCTATTTCGCCACCCGTGATGAGGCCACGCAGTTCTCCGCCGGCCAGGACTTCGGTTTTACCCTGCGGCGGGTCAATCTCGAGGATGCCTTTCTGGCCCTCACGGGAAAGAAGGTGATGTGATGCAAGGATTTGTCGCTGTCTACCTCCGGGAGATGCTCATTCTCAAGTAT
>JAUWAH010000278.1 GCA_030602145.1 Desulfobulbus sp. | reverse complement strand
GTAGAGGCGGAGCAACTCCTCGTCCGGCCGGGTGACGAAGGGGGAAAGAGTGCTCGAAGTCGTCCCCCCCGGCGGCCGGATCGCCTCCATGGTGGTCGGCACTTCCCGCTCGGTGTCGACCAGGACCATGGTGCAACCGGTGGCCCGGTGCATCGCGGCCAGGGCCTGGTCAGAAAAGCTGTAGGGCAGGAGCACCACCGGTCCGCCGGCAAGCGAAGCGAGCAGGGCCGCGGCAATCAAGGCCCGGTTGTCGGTCGCCAGACAGAGCGTTCCCCGCTGCTCGGCATCCCCCAGGCGCGTCCGCAGCCAAGCGGCCAGACTATATACCTCACCCAGGGTCGCACCGCCGGCGACAAACTCCCGCGCCGTATCGACCGGTCTCGCAATCAGGGCCGCGATCTCGGGGCTGGTGCAGGGGAACGGCGGCCTCATCTTCCCGTCCGCTCCTTGCCAAAGGTCTGGCCGACCAGCTCCCGCTTGCGCGGCCTGAAGGTGTTGTCCGCCATCTCCTTGCGCACCACCTGCTGGAAGAGCTTGGCCATCTTGATGTTCTGCGATTCGTCGCGGTAGAAGGTGTTCCAGGCGTAGTCGAGCAGCTCCTGCAACCGCTCCGGCGACATGTGCTTGGGTTGGTAGACCACCTTATCCGCCGAATACTCGTCCCAGTCGGTGGAGAGGATGCGGTTCTGCTGCCTGAGTTCGTCGTAGGCCTTGGTATGCGGGAATGGGGTCAGCACGGTGAACTCGGCCAGGTCCAGTTCGATGTCGAGGAGGAAATCGATCAGCCGCTTGATCGAGTCCTCGGTATGGCTGTCGAGTCCGAGCAGGATCGTCCCTTCGACGCCAATGCCGTGGTCGTGATAGCGTTTGATCCGCTCGCGGATGTAGTCCGAAGTGTCGAACACCGCCTGGTAGACATACCAGGCGCCGGCCCGGGCGGCGAGATCGAGCACCTCGGGTTTGTCCTCGATGGGGTGGCAGCACCACTTCTTCTTGAGCGGGATCATCTCCCGAAACAACTCCATTTCCCAAGCCGTGTCCTGGGCGAGTGAATTGTCGACCAGAAACAGCCGGTTGTTGTCGATGGCCGCCATCTCGGCGATGGTTCGCTCGATGGGCCGGGGCCGGAAATCCCGGCCGCCCAGATAGGCCACGGCGCAGGGATAGCAGTGAAAGCGGCAACCGCGCGAGGCATGCACCAGGTCGACCATCTGCACCCCCTTGTGGTTGTAGAGGGGGCGATTGAGGATATCGCGGCGCGCCGTGTCCACCAGGCCGATATCGGGCCGTTGGTCGAGGAAGTCGTAGCAGGGCTGGAGCGCGCCCTTGCGGAAATCGGCAAAGACCTGCTCCATCCGCCCTTCGGCCTCGCCGAGAAATACAGCGTCGGCGTGCGCCATGGTTTCCTCGGCGTGGAGCATGGTGGCGATACCACCGCAGATGACCTTGATCCCCCTGGCGCGGTAGGCGTCGGCGATAGCCCAGCCCCGCTTGACCTGCACGGTCAGCATCATCGAGATACCGACAAAATCGACCGGATCGTCGAAATCGATGGCTTCCAGGTTTTCGTCGATAAAGTCCACGTCAACGTAGTCCGGCAGGGTGGCGGCAAAGACCACCGGGCCATGCGGCGGCAGGTGGAACTCGGTCTGCCGGGCCAGTTTCGGCCATTTGGGATAGATCAGGCGAAATTTCATGGCGGAGTCACGGCGTGGCGGCCGGCAAGGGTTCGGCGCTGAGCAGGCGGAGATCGAGGGAGTAGGCGGAGGGTGCAAATCCGCGCAGATCGAGACGGTGGGGCAGGATCGCCTCGCCTATCCGCTCGCAGGAACGGGCGGCGATGGCACGGGTCTGCCGGTGTTCGCAGCCAGGATCGGCCGGCTGACAGCCGTCGGTGCGCAGGATGCGCTGCTCGTCGTAGGTGAAAAGCTGCCAGCAGCCGTCCTCCCGGGGCAGGATATCGGTGATGGTCTGGCCGCCGTCGTAGCGGCAGACCGGCGCGCCGTCGGCAAGTGTGCCGTAGTGGCTCAGCCCCGGCGGCGGCTGCACCAGGGTACGGACATCACGCAGCAGGCCACGGGCGAACTCCGGGTCGTCAAAGGGGGGCAGGGCCCGCAAAACCTCCGGCTCCGCCATGCCGCTCGACCGGGCCTCGAACAGGGTCAGCCCCTCCACGGTTGTCAGGGCGCAACTGAGGGTGCGACCGTCGAGAATCAGGACACCCAGGGCGTTACCTCTGGTGCCGTCGGCCAAACGGAACTCGATGGCATGGAGCATCTGCCAGCGACCCTGGGGAAAAACCGCAGCGCACCGATCGGCGGCAAGCCCTGGGGAGGAGGCGGTCATCGGCGGCAGCCGCTCCAGCCGGGGGCCAGCGCAGGCGGCCAGCACAACGACGACCAACGGGAGCGCAACCCGCCACCCCTTGATCCGAAGCGACCCTGGACACCCCGCCCCGAGACCGGACTGCCGGGGTGGGAGCGTTCCTGGGCTGGGGGTATCCATGCTGTCGGTCGGGTTGCGAGTGCATGGGGGGAGTACTGTCATCGTCTAGGTCTCATTGACTTCCCCATGCGCAACCCCATGCAGGGAACGACATCGCACGGGCACGCGTTATTTCTTCTTGGGGCTGGGCTCGACGGCGCCACGGGCGCGAAGCAGGGTCGCCACCTCGTCGAATTTGAACTCGACGGCGTAGGAGAGCGGGGTGCGGCCCTCCTTGTTGGCGACATCCACCTTGGCGCCGTACTCGAGCAGCATCTTGGTCATCTCCGCCTTGCCGTAATAGGCGGCAAAATGCAAGCCGCCCCAACCCTCGTTATTCTGGGCGTTCACATCGACGCGCTTATCGAGCAGCAACTTGGCCAAAGGTTTGTTGTCGGCATAGACCACACACAAAAACGGGGTCATCCCCTCCTTGTTCCGGGCATTGATATCGGCGCCCTTGCCCATCAGGTACGAGACCGACTCCATGTCGCCGTATTGGGAGGCAACCAGAAACGGAGTATTGCCGTATGCATCCCGGGACTCGATATCGACGCCCTTCTCGATGAAGGCCTTGGCCTCGGCGGACTTATGGTCAGAAATCGCCGTGTGAATCGTATGGCTCTGACAACCGGTAAGCATAAGCCCCAACCCGAGAACCATCCATTTTCTCCATTTGCCCATCACTCATCCTCCTTTTTCAAGAATGGTTTGATGCAAGCAAGAGCAACGTGTGTCCCTTGTCCTCGTCGCCCTCGGACCTGGTACGAAACACTACAAATAACCGGCAAGCGGGAGAAGAAATCATAAGAATACGTGGTGCAGATAGTCTTCGATCGACCTTCGAAGCTGTATCCACGAACCCTGGGGTGCAAACCGATGCGGCACGTCATTCCGATGACAGGCCTCGCCGCTTATGGTGCGGTGAAACGTTGCGCCGGGATCTCCTGGTTGAGCACCACCCGGGAAAAGGTTAGTTCGGTGGTGGCTTCGTCGCCCTCCACGATGACAATCCGCTCCACCACCCCCTCACGGGCGCCCAGGTACAGTTCGATCCGACCGATCACGGCCTGCATCCCCGGCTCCTTGGGGGTCAGGGCCACTTTGCGCTCACTCGGCCGGGATACCTGAAACACGGGATTGTCGCCAAAACGGCCGTCCAGCCAACTGCCGATGTCCTGGAGGACGATCCGCATGACATCGACACCGGCGCCGTTGTCCTGCTCGAAGCGGCCGTCGCGCTCGATCAGCTTGTCGATCCGGCCATCGTGGAGCAGCAGAACGGTATGGATGGGGTGCAGATATTCCCAGCGCAGGGACTGGGGGGCCTGAAAGGCGAGCTTTCCCCGCGAAATCAGTGGCCTGGCCAGGATTTTGAGATGCTTTTCCTGGGTGAATTCGGCCTGCACCGAGCGCAGGCGGGCGGATGCGCCTTCGGCTTCACCGCTCCAGGCAACAGCCCCCCCCAGGAAGAGGCTCAGCAGCAGGTTTAGAACGATGCGTACACTCACAGCATCCCGCCGTTGACCGAGATCACCTGGCCGGTGACATAGGAGGCCGCCTCCGAGCAGAGAAAGGCCACCACCCGGGCCACCTCCTCCGGCTGGCCGATCCGGGCCATGGGGATCAAGCCCTTAATATGCTCCTTGGGCGCCTTGGCGATCATCTCGGTTTCAATCAGGCCCGGCGCCACCACGTTGACCCGAATGCCCAGGCGGGCCACCTCCGTGGCCACCGTCCTGCTCGCCGCATTGAGCCCGGCCTTGGCCGCGGCGTAATTGGCCTGGCCCCGGTTGGGCATCAGCGAGGCGGCCGAGGAGATGGAGACGATCGAGCCCCGCTTGGCCCGCACCATCTGCTCCAGCACCGGGCGGGTCATATTGTAGAAGCCGTGCAGACTGGTCTCGATCACCCCGTGCCAGTTCTCCGGTGGCATCATCATGAACAGGCCGTCGGCCAGGGTACCGGCGTTGTTGACCAG
>JAUWAH010000432.1 GCA_030602145.1 Desulfobulbus sp. | reverse complement strand
CCGCGTTCACTGAGCAGGCCGATCACCCCCTTGTCCAGCGGACTCGGCTTGCAGCAGGCCGATGCCTTGATCACCACCGGGTCCAGGGTCGCCAGATCCACCCGGTTGAACACCCCAGTCGGCTGAAACAGGGTCGGCCTGCCGACGTAGAGTCCATTGAGGATCTCATAGATCAACTCGCGCAGCCGGATCCTCCCCTCCCCCAACTGCAGAAACAACTCCTCCATGGAATGGATATCGAAATAGGTCAGGATGTCGGCCATGCCCTCCTTTTCGACCACCTCGAAGGGCACGCCGTAGCGGCGCAGTTCCTGGGCGAGCAGCGAGGCGCCGATCTGGCGGGAGACCGCCTCCCGGCGCAGTCGAAACGCCTTGGCCAGTTCGGACCGGGCTTTGGGGGTCTGGCACAGGGCCTGGAGTGCCGGATCGAAACCGACCTGCCCTTCCTGGCGGATGATCTTGATGACGTTGCCGTCGCGCAACTGATGCTCCGGGCCGACCTTCTGCTTGCCGATCATGCCGCCGATGCAGGTGTGGCCGATGGCGGTGTGGACCCGGAAAGCGAAGTCGAGCACGATGGAGTTGACCGGCAGGCAGATCAGATCGCCCTGCGGCGTGTAGGTGTAGATCTCCTTGCGGCCGCTGGCGGCGATCATGTCCCGGTAGCTCACCGAATCGTCGCTGCCGAGGATATCGAACATTTCCTGGATTTCCTTGAAAAACCGGCTACTCACCTTGCTGTCGCCACCCCAGTCGCGCACCATGCCGCGCTGGGCGCGGCGGGCCATCTCCTCGGTGCGGATCTTGAACAGGACTTTCCGGCCGTTAATATTGGGGCGGGCGTGCAAACCCTGGTAGCCGGAGGGTTTGGGACTGGCGATGAAATCGCGGATGGTCCGGGGGATGGGCGGATAGATTTCGTTGAGCACCCCCAGGGCCTGATAGCAGCCGCTCCGGTTGTTCATCAGGATGAGGATTTCCTGCGGGCTTTCGATCTCCTTGATCAGAATACGGTTGCGGACATCGTAGTATCCCCACAGCCCCTTGGTGCGCAGGTTAACGGTTCCCTGTAGCCCCTCGCGCTCGATGGCCCGCTGGACGTTGTCGATGATCTCCAGGACAGCCGGGTCGCTGCGCAGGCTGTTGATGTGCATCTGCAACCGGCTGCCCTGACGGGGGAACTTATACGCCAGGGCCAGATTGTAGAGTTCCCGCTTGATGGCGAACAGGCCGAGAATGGTGGCCAGCGGTGCGTAGATATCCAGGGTTTCGTCGGCGATCTTCTGCCGCTTGTCCCTGGGCATGCTGGAGAGGGTGCGGAGATTGTGCAGCCGGTCGGCGAGCTTGACGATCATCACCTCAAGCTTGGCCGCCGCGCCGCTGAAAATTTTGCGGTGCACCAGCTTCTTGAAGGTCTGGCGATCGCCGGTGTAATGGGTCACCTTGGTGCAGCCTTCGACAATGGCCTCCACCGAGGGGCCGAACTTGTCGTGGATCACCTCGCAGGTGACCTCTTCCACGTCCTCGACGGTGTCGTGGAGCAGGGCGGCCGCCAGAATTTCCGGATTACGGATATCCAGTTCCTCAGCCAGGATCCGGGCCACCGAACAGGGATGCATGATGTACGGATCGCCGGATCGCCGCCATTGGTCGCCGTGCGCCTGCTCGGCAAAATCGAGCGCAGCCCAGAACACCTTGGTTTCCGGTCCGTCGCCGATGAAGGAGCGCATGGCCTGGCGGTATGCGTCGAGGTCGTATTTAACGTACTGCATGTGGGCTTCGGTCCATTCCCGGCTTTTCCTTTTCTTACCGCCAAAATAGTGTATGCTCGGTGCAGAGATGCGACCGAGCGTGCACTTTAGCAGACAGCGTCCTGTGGACAAAGAGATATTGTCGTTGTCCAGAAAATCATAATAGGCATGGCAGGGGGAACGGAAAAGAGATGGCCAGAAGATTTGTCCGCGGACGCAAACCTGTGGGACTCCCGAGGACCAAGCAGCAACCGAGACGCACAGCCGGTGGCCCGGAACCTCTGCACGCATCCATCCGAGCCCTGCTAACCGACCGACCGAACGGTTTGAGTGAAATCGATATTGCCCGGGCCCTCCAACTCGACCGTCGCCAGCAGGCCTCACTGCGCAAAGCGCTCGCCCACCTGCAGGCGACGGGGGCCATCGAAAAGAGAGGCAAGGGCTTTGTCTCGGCCGGTGGAACGGAGCGCCTGCGGGCGACCCTCGATCTCACCGCCAAGGGGTTCGGCTTCGCCGTCCTGGAAGGCGAACAGGCCAAGGGCGGCAAGGATATTTACATCGCCCCGCACAATCTGGCCGGCGCCAGCCAGGGCGACACCATCCTGGTGGCGATCACCGGCTCCGCCCGGGGGCGCCGCGAGGGCAGGGTCATCCAGGTGCTGCATCGCGCCGTCACCCGGGTGTGCGGCGTATTCACCGCCAGTGGTGGAGGAGGGTATGTGACTCCGGACGACGACCGCCTGCCCTACACGGTCCGGATTCGTCGCGGCGATGACCTGGCCGCCCGTGACGGCATGGCGGTGGTGGCGGCCATCACCGACTACGGCTCGCAGCATCAGGGGCCGACCGGCCGCATCATCGACATCCTCGGCGACGTTCGCAGTCCGGCGGTGCAGATCCGCATGGCCATCCTCCAGCAGGGTCTGCGCGATGTCTTCCCGGAGGAGGTGACCGCGGAGGCGGCCGGCTTGATCGAGGTGGCCGGGTGCGAAGAGGGTCGCCTCGATCTGCGCCACCTGGATCATGTCACCATCGATGGCGAAACCGCCCGCGATTTCGACGACGCCATCTGCGTCGAGCAGACCGACGAAGGCTTCCTCCTCCATGTCTCCATCGCCGACGTCAGC
>JAUWAH010000353.1 GCA_030602145.1 Desulfobulbus sp. | reverse complement strand
CCGGCACCGAGACCGCCAGCAGATCGAGCAGGCGGCGGTCGATGCCCATGCACTTGCCCTCGACATCGACGGCATGGACGAGAAACTCGGCGCAGCAGGCGGCCAGGTCTTCCAACACCGCCGGGCCGATACGCAGGGAGGTGAACCGCTGCCAGCGGTCGGTGACCACGTAGTAGCCATCGTGGCGCCAGCGGCAGCTCAGGTCGAGCACCAGCCGCTCCTTGCCCACCAGGCCGGTCAACCGCTCGAGTCGCTGCCGATCGAGGACGCCGTCGTGGAAGACATGGGAGGTGACGATGAGATGGGAGGCGCCCCGGTCAAGCCATTCGACCGCATTGGCGGCGGTGATGCCGCCGCCCACCTGCATGCCGCCCGGCCAGGCGGCCAGGGCGTCACGGGCCGCCTCCTCGTTGCCCGGCCCGAGCATGATGACATGCCCGCCGCGAAGGCCGTCCCGGCGATAGAGGGCGGCATAGTGGGAGGGGGGCAGTTCGGAGGCGAAATTGGTGCGTAGGTCGCTGTGGTCGCCGCTCAAAGTGGAGCCGACGATCTGCTTCACTCTGCCTTGGTGCAGGTCGATGCAGGGGCGAAAACGCATGCCGCTGTCCGTGAATGAGCCGGGGCTGCCTACGGGGCCACTCCCAAGGCGGCTTACAGCTCCTTGACCATCATGGTGGTCGGATCGAGATGAAGGATTTTGCTGCCCTCCACCTGTTCGCCGCAGTTGCGGATGATGTCGAGACCGATGGTGGCGTCCTGTTCCGGCTTGAGCAGGATGATCATGTCGAACAGGTCATCGAGTTCATGGCAGGGGGCGGGCACACCGGCCGGAGACACTCGCGGATCGCTGCGGTGACAGATGGCTGAGAACCAGGCCTGCATGTTCATGTTTTCCATCAGGTTCTTGATGTCTTCCAGGGTCTCCCGATCCGTTTTCACGAAGTCGAAGCCATCGACGATCAGGCAGTTCGGCCGGAAAATATCCTGCAGGACCAGGTCGTTGAGGCGTTCCTCCAGGCGGGAGCGGCTGAAGGCGGCCACCTTGAAGGTCATGATCATCCGGTGGCGGGCCACCATGTCGATCAGTTCGTGCGGCCGGTTGACGCTGTGTTCCTGGAGAATGAGTTGGAGGATGTCGTCGTACCAGGCCTTGGTCTTGTCGATGGATTCGCCGATACTGACATGGATGACGCGTTTGCCCCGCAGGATGGCATCCAGGGCGATCTGCACCAACAGCGCGGTCTTGCCGAGCCCGGCCCGGGCCATGACCAGCCCCATCTGATTGTTTTCCCTGCCCATGTTGAGAACCCGCAGCGGATTCTGCTGGACCAGCGGTTCATATCCCATAATTGCACCTCGTTCGGTTGAGAATGTCGTATAGTTGCTGCGATGCGGTCGGCGCTGGTCAGGCGTCCTTTTTCTGGGCGGCGAACGCCTTGATCAATTCGTCGGCGACACCCTTGGGGACCTGCTTGTAGGTGGCGAACTCCATGGTGAATTCCGCCTTGCCCTGGGTCAGGGAGCGCAGGGTGGTGGAGTAGCCGAACATCTCGGCCAGCGGCATTTCCGCCTCGACCACCGTGTAGTTGCCCTCCTCGAAGGTGCCGATGATCACGCCGCGCCGCTGATTGAGGCTGCCCATCACCGCCCCCTGGAACTCGGAGGGGCCTTCCACCGCCACCTTCATGATCGGCTCCATGATCACCGGATTGGCCTTGGCGTAGCCCTGCTTGAAGGCGCCGATGGCCGCCTGCTGGAAGGCGATGTCGGAGGAGTCGACCGCATGGAAGGAGCCGTCGTTGATGGTCACCCGGAGGCCGGTGATCGGCGCCCCGGTCAGCGTACCCTTGACCAGGGATTTTTGGAAGCCCTTGTCGCAGGAGGGGATGTATTCCCGCGGAATGACGCCGCCGACGATCTGGTCGGCAAATTCGTATTCGCCGCCCTCCAGCGGCTCGATGAAACCGGCCACCCGCCCGTACTGGCCGGAACCGCCGGTCTGCTTCTTGTGGGTATAGTCGAACTCGGCCCGCTGGGTGACGGTTTCGCGGTAGGCCACCTGCGGGGCGCCCACCTCGACTTCGGCCTTGTACTCGCGCTTCATCCGCTCGATGTAGACCTCGAGGTGCAACTCGCCCATGCCGGAGACGATGGTCTCGTTGGTCTCGTGATCGACGTAGGTCTTGAAGGTGGGATCTTCCTTGGTGAACCGGTTCAGCGCCTTGGACATGTTGATCTGGGCCTTGTTGTCCACCGGTTTGATGGCCAGCGATATGACCGGAGCCGGCACATGCATGGAACTCATCGACCAGTTGAGCCCCGGACTGCAGAAGGTGTCGCCGGAGGCGCAGTCGATGCCGAACAGGGCGACGATGTCGCCGGAGCCGGCGCCATCGATCTCCTCCATCTCGTTGGCATGCATCCGCACCAAGCGTCCGACCTTGGCCTTCTTGCCGGTGCGGCTGTTGATGATGGTGTCGCCCTTCTGGATCATTCCCTGGTAGGTACGGATGTAGGTCAACTGGCCGTAACGGCCGTCCTCGAGCTTGAACGCCAGGGCCACCAGCGGATCCTCGGGTTTGTTGCTGACCACCACTTCGCTCTCGTTCTGATCGAGATCAAGGGCGGTGTTTTCGACATCGGTCGGGCAGGGCAGGTAGGCGTTGACCGCATCGAGCAGCAGTTGCACGCCCTTGTTTTTATACGCGGAGCCGATCATTACCGGGGTCAGTTCGAGACTCAGGGTGCCGCGGCGGATGGCGTCGTGGATCATGGTCTCCGGGATCTCGCCCTCCTCGAGCATGGCCTCCATCAGTTCATCGGAAAACATGGACACCGCATCCAGGAGTTCCTCCCGCTTGGCCTCGGCCTCTTCCTTCAGTTCGGCCGGGATCTCGGCATAGCGGACCTGCTCGCCCTGGTCGCCATCGAAATAGACGGCTTGCATGCTCACCAGGTCGACCATGCCGGACAGGTCGCTTTCCAGGCCGATGGGCAACTGGATCATCACCGCGTTGAGATCCAGCTTGTCGCGCAGCTGCTGGGTGACCCGGTAGGGATTGGCGCCGGTGCGATCGCATTTGTTGACGAAGGCGATGCGGGGAACCTTGTAGCGGGTCATCTGCCGGTTGACGGTGATCGACTGGGACTGGACGCCGCCCACCGAGCAGAGGATCAAAACCGCGCCGTCCAGCACGCGCAGGGCACGTTCCACCTCAATGGTGAAGTCGACGTGGCCGGGGGTGTCGATGATGTTGATGTCACTGTCCTTCCATGAGCAGTAGGTGGCTGCGGACTGGATGGTGATGCCGCGTTCCTTTTCCAGCTCCATGGAATCCATGGTCGCGCCCACCCCGTCCTTGCCCCGGACCTCGTGGATGGCGTGGATCCGTTGAGTGTAGAAGAGAATGCGCTCCGTCAGCGTGGTTTTGCCCGAATCGATGTGGGCGCTGATGCCGATATTCCGCACTTTTGTTAAATCTTTTTTCATGGGGCATTCCTCAATGTCCGCTTTTGGTCCGCTTGTGCTGAAGAGATTTTCTCTTTGGGTTCAGGCCGCGAGTGGGTGTAAGTAAAAAAATAAAAATGGAGTTACAGCAGGTTCTGCAACTCCATGCTCAATGCTGTGATGGTGCTGGCGAGAGGGTGGGAGTGGGAGGTGATCCCCTGGGTCGCTCGGATAACGCTC
>JAUWAH010000135.1 GCA_030602145.1 Desulfobulbus sp. | reverse complement strand
CTCCGGCCATCGAGGATCGGGCCACCACCACCAGGGAATCGCGGAGGGTGGCGGCCGGATGTTCACTCATTCCGCGCGCGTCGGGCGGCAGGAGCGCCAGGGTGGCGTCCTCGCCGAACAGGGTGCGGAAGGTGGGGTCGTTCGCCACCCCGGTCACGGCCTCATGGAGCCGCTCGTAACCGGCCGCCTCCTCGGCCTGCCCCCCCAATTCCCGGACAATGGCCCGGACGGTGTCCTTGGCGAGCAGCCTGGCCAACGGCGAGGCGGCCAGGGTGTCGGCGAGGCGGTTGCCGTGGGTCAGGTTGAAGGTGGTGACCACATCGGGGGGAAGATATCGAGCGTACTGGTTGGCCTCCCTGGTGTCCCGGAGCAGAAAAAAGAGAACCCCGCCGACCAGGCCGGCCAGGCAGAGAGCAAGAATCGCATTTTTTTTCATGACACCTCCGGATGGAGCCGTTGCCCGACTCCCGCTTGTTTCGTCGACGGGACCGGTCAGTCGTCGTCCGTCGCCGTTTGCCGTTCGATGGCCTCAATGGCCTGCTGGGCTTCTTCCCAGTGCTGATACTCCCGCTCCAGATGGCGCTCCACCTGGCCGTACTCCTTGCTGACCGCACTCCACCGGGCCTGATCTCCATACAGGTCGGGGTCGGCCATCTGGGCTTCCAACTCGGCCTTGCGGGCCTCCAAACGTTCGATTTCCCGCTCGGCCGCCTCAACCTTCTTCTTCCAGGGGCCGATCTTCTTGTTCAATGCCTGCCGCTCCATCGCTCGCTGCCGCCGCTGCGCCTTCTTGTCGGCGCCCTGGCCGGTATCGGCGGTCTCGGCCCCGGCGATCGGCGCCTCGGTGCGTGCCGGCTGCGACGGGGCAGGCGGCTGGGTCTCCATCCTGCGCCGCCAGGTCAGATAGTCGTCGATGTTGCCCTCGTGGAGGGTGGCCCGGCCGTTTCTGATTTAGAGAACCTTGTTGACGAAGGAGTTGACGAAGAAGCGATTGTGGGAAACGACGATGATCGTCCCCTCGTACTGGGCCATGGCCTCCTGGAGAATTTCCTGCGAACTCATGTCCAGGTGGTTGGTCGGTTCGTCGAGCAGCATCAGGTTGGCGGGCCGCACCAGCATCTTGGCCAGGGCCACCCACGACTTCTCCCCGCCGGAGAGCACCCGCACCTGTTTCTCCACCTCGTCGCCGCTGAACAGGAAGGCGCCCAGCAGCGAACGGACCTGGGTGATGGTCATGTCGACGGCGGTATGGTAGACGGTGTCGACAATGGTCAGATCGCCGGCCAGTTCCTGGGCTTGGTGCTGCCCGAAATAGGAGAGGATGACGTTGTGGCCGAGTTTGATGGTGCCCTCGGCCTCCACCATCCCGGCCAGGATCTTGAGCAAGGTGGTCTTGCCGGCGCCATTGACCCCCACCACCGCCAGCTTGTCGCCGCGCTGCAGGGAAAAGGTGACGTCGTCGAAAACGGTCCTGCCCTGGTACTGCTTGCCCACCTTGTCCAAATGGAGCACATCCCGGCCCGAAGGGGCCGCCGGCGGAAAGGTGAAGCGAATGGTGCGGTCGGTCTCGGAGAGTTCGAGCCGCTCCAGCTTGTCGAGTTGCTTGACCCGGCTCTGCACCTGCTTGGCTTTGGTGGATTTGGCTCGGAACCGGGTGATGAACCGCTCGCTCTGGCGGATCATGGCCTGCTGGTTGTCGTAGGCGGCCCGCTCCAGCTCCAGCCGCTGCGCCTTTTCCACCAGGTAATGGGAATAGTTGCCGCGAAAGACGCTCAAGCGGCCAAGGGAAAGTTCCCAGGTGGTCGAGGTCACCCGGTCGAGAAAGGCCCGGTCGTGGGAGATGATCACCATCGATCCCTGGTAGCCGAGCAGAAACTCCTCCAGCCAGGTGAGCGAGTCGAGGTCAAGGTGGTTGGTCGGCTCATCGAGGAGCAGCAGCGCGGGCCGTTTCAACAGCAGCTTGGCCAGGAGCAGCCGCATGATCCAGCCGCCGGAAAAGCTCCTGACCTCGCGGTCGAGGTCGGCGGCGCAGAAACCCAGTCCGAACAGCACCCGCTCGACCTGCGGCCGGATGCGAAAGATATCGCTTCCTTCAAGCAGATGCTGCAAGTCCCCCTGGCGGACAAGCAGCCCTTCGATGGCCGGATCGCCGGCATCGAACAGGGCCAGATCCTCGCTCACCCGCTCCAGTTCCTCCTGCCGGGCGATGACCTCGTCAAAGGCCGATTCGGCTTCGGCATAGAGACTGCGGTCGCCGAGATCGACGCTCACCTCCTGGGGCAGATAGGCCACCGTGAACCAGGCGGCACGGTTGACGATGCCCGGATCGACATCCTGCTCGCCGCACATGATCCTCAGCAGGGTCGATTTGCCAGAGCCATTCACCCCGGCCAGTCCAACCCGGTCGCCGGTATGGATCTGGACCGAGACGTCCCGGAAGATATATTTGCTGCCGTACTGCAGGTTGAGATCGGTGATGCTGAGCATGGAGTGTGGCGGATTAGACTGTAGCGGTTTAGGTTGTTAGCGGTAGACTCTCTTGGTCTGTTGGTTGTTCTCGAGCGGGTGAGAGAGTGGAATCGGTTGACCAACAAGAAAAGCCGTCCCATGGTGCGGACACTCCATCAACCTGACAACCTACGGACTATCCACCTATACCAACCGTCCACCGCGGCTGATGCGGGTCGGTGCGCAGGGTGAAGCGGTCCAGCAGTCTCAGTTGGCGCAGTCGGGCCAGATTGTGCGAGCGCGAACCGCGAAACACCGACTGATCGCGGGGATTGATCACCAGGGTGACCGGAGGTCCGTCGGGCAGCCCGGCCAAAAGCCGCCGGGTTCGATGCAGCATCAGCCGCGCCTGGACCAATTCACCGAATGCCGGATGGTAAGGACCGGCCACCAGGGCCTGTTCCAGATCCCCCGACGGATGCAGGCCCATCCGTACCACCCCGATCCCCCGGTCGTCAAACCGTTTTTTCAGATAGGCGGTCCAAGCCACGGCCCGGCCGAGAGAAAGCGGCCGGTATCCTCCCTGGTGGTACAACCGTTCCAACCCGCTGCCTCGCAGGACCAGCGACGGATAGAGACGAACGAAATCAGGATGCAGGCCGATGACCTCGGCGGCCGTGTGGCGCAGCGACCGGAAGGTCTCGCCGGGTAGTCCGGGCATCAACTGGATGCCCAACCGCAGTCCCCGCTCCCCGACCAGTCGGCTGGCACGGATCGCGTCCGCCGCCGTATGACCCCGGTTCGATCGCCCAAGAACCTCGTCGTCGCAGGACTGGACGCCCAACTCGATGGTGGTCACCCCCCGCTCCACCAGCCAGTCGATCCGGCCGCGGTCCACCAGATCGGGACGGGTGGAGAGCCGCACCGACCGCACCGTTCCCCGGAACCGATAAGGATGGACCGCAGCCAGCAACTCCGCTTGGCGGTCTGCGGACAGACCGGTGAAGCTGCCCCCGAAAAAGGCCACCTCCGCCCCGATCCGTTTCTCCGGCCGGGTATGCTCAAGCCAGCGCCGGATCGTTGCCGCGACGTCGGCGCCGCTGACCGGCGGCCCCGAACGACCGCTGATGGTATGCTGGTTGCAGAACAGGCAGCGGTGGCTGCACCCCTCGTGGGGGATGAAGATCGGAATCACCAGTGGCATGGCCGCCTTGCTCCCTCGACACCATGCCCGCGATGGCCGCGGCGGGCAACGGCAGCGTGGCCGGAGTCCAACCCGGTCATGTTGACCGCTGCTGCAGGGTTGCCAGGGCCATCCGGGCGGCCTGCTGCTCGGCCTCCTTCTTGCTGGATGCCTTGCCGGCGCCCAGCTCCTCGCCCTGGAAACGGGCCGCGATCGAGAACAGGCGGGCGTGGGCCGGCCCCTCCTCCTGGACCAGCACATACTCCGGCCCTTCGTTGAACCGCTCCTGCAGCAGCTCCTGCAGGGCGCTCTTGGGATCGGCGCTGACCAACTCTTCCTTGTGACCGTCGATGTGGGACTCGAAGAAACGGCGGACAAAGACCAGGGCCGCATCGTAGCCGCCATCCAGAAAAATCGCCCCCACCAGGGCCTCGTAGGCGCAGGCCAGGATCGAGGGCTTGTCGTGGCCGTGGGCAGCGCTCTCCCCTTTGCCGAGGAGAAGGTATTTGCCCAGGTCGATCTCCCGGGCGCGCTCGGCCAGGCCGCTTTCATTGACCAGGGCCGAACGAATCCGGGTCAGCTTGCCTTCCCGCATCTCCGGAAACCGGATGAAGAGGATATAGCCGACCGTCAAGTCGAGGACCGCATCACCGAGAAACTCCTGGGTTTCGTTGTGACGACCATCATCGAGCCGTTCAAAGGCAAAGGAGCTGTGGACGAGAGCGAGTTGCAAGAGCCGCAGGTCGCTGAACCGATAGCCGATCCGTTCCTGCACCTCTTGCAACCCTTCCTCGTTGTCCTGAATCAGGGCCGCGAGCGTGGTTCCCATGAATCTGATTTCCTCTTGTCAAAAAATATATCTATGGTATATGTGCCGCACATTCGGGCGACGTAGCCAAGTGGTAAGGCAGTGGTCTGCAAAACCATTATTCAGCGGTTCAAATCCGCTCGTCGCCTCCAGAAAACGCAAGCGGTCATCGGTTGATTCCGATGACCGCTTTTTTTTATTCCCGGGTGGTGTTTTCCCCACAGAAGTAGATCTGTTCGACCAAGTGGCTGGCTCCCTTGCGACCGAGGATGCTCGAATAGAGTGAGAAACGATCCACGGTGAATGGGCCGCCGGCGAAGAGTCCGTTGATCTCCAGGTACTTGCCGACCTTGGCGGGTGCCGTCTGCTGCAAGCGGGCCAAGGTGATGTGGGGCGAGAACTTCCGGTTTTCCAGTTCCAGGCCCAGTTGAAACAGCCTGGTGGTGATCTTGCGCTGCAACCCCAGCAGCGGCTCGCTCTTTTCCACCCCGGCCCAAACCACCCGCGGCTGACCCCGGGGCGGGAAAAAACCAACGCCTTGCAGGCGCAGAGAAAAAGGCGCGAAGCTGATTGCACTCAGGGCCTCGCGAATGTCGAGGAAGGTGGCCCCTTCCATCTCACCGATAAAGCAGAGGGTGAGATGAAGCTGCTCCGACGGTGTCCAGCGGGCTTCCGGCAGGCCGCAGCACAGTCCGGCCAGTTGCACCCGGATGTCCTCCGGCGGGTCAATGGCGACAAAGAGTCGTTTGTTCATGGTCTACGCTGCATTTTGGCGCGGTCGTCATTCCGGCGCAGGCCGGAATCCAGAATGAGATTGATGATCTCGTAAAAAGTCGATTTCTGTCATTTCGAGGAGTGCAGCGACGAGAAATATCTCAATTATTTCGGAGATTTCTCGCTACGCTCGAAATGACAAAATGGTCGTTTTCCGACTTTTTACCAATGCATCAGATTTAGTGGCAGGCAGAAGGGCCTGGCCCCCGGCCTTCGCCGGGGTGACGGCAGCAATCAAAGGGTTGTCTTTAAAAGACCTTTGCTCACCTTACCCCTGCCAATCCATGCCGATATCGCAGGCTCGGGCGCTGTGGGTGAGCGCACCCACCGAGATGATGTCCACCCCGGTTTCGGCTATGCCGCGCACAGTCTGAAGGTTGACCCCGCCCGAGGCCTCGACCATTGCCCGGCCATCGATCAGGGCCACCGCACGGCGCATGGTGGCCAGATCCATGTTGTCGAGCATGATCACGCGCACGCCGCAGGCCAAACACTCCTCCACCTGAACGAGGGTGTCGGTCTCAACCTCGATGTTGATGGTATGCGGCACCCTGGTCCGCACCCGCCGCACTGCCTCGGTGATCGAACCGCAGGCGGCGATGTGGTTGTCCTTGATCAGCACCCCGTCGCTCAAGCTGTAGCGGTGGTTGCGGCCGCCGCTGACCCGGACCGCATATTTCTCCAAAAGCCGCAGCCCCGGCGTGGTCTTGCGGGTGTCGACGATGGTGGCCCTGGTGTGTTTGACCTCGTCGGCAAAGGCCGAGGTCAGGGTGGCGATGCCGCACAGTCGCTGCACCAGGTTCAGCGCCACCCGCTCGCCGCGCAGCAGGGTGCGGGTGCCACCGCATATTGTCAGCAACTCGGCGCCGGCTTCCACCCGGCTGCCGTCGGGGACCGCCTCGGTACAGGCTACGGTGGGGTCGAGCAGCTGAAAAACCCGCGCCGCCACGGTTGCCATGCCCACCACGGTCATGGGGTGGCGGGCGATGAAGCGGGCCTCTGCCCGGTCCTCCGGCGAAAAGATGGCTTCGGTGGTGAGGTCGCCGTGTTCCAGATCCTCGGCGAGGAAATGCCGCAGGAGGGGGTCGAGGAGAAAGGTGTCCATATCAGCGCAGTTTGGTGAGCCGTTCGGTTGATTCGATGGTCTTGGCCAGCCGGGTGCGGATCTCGGTTTCCTTGTCCCGTTCCTTGGCCACCACCGCCGCAGGCGCATTGCTCATGAATTTCTCGTTGCAGAGCTTGGCGACGATCCGCTCCAGCTCCTTTTCCAGCTTGCCCTGTTCCCTGGCCAGCTTCTCCAGTTCGCCGGCCACATCGATCAACCCCTTGAGCGGCACCACCAGTTCCACGTCCTGGACGAGTCCGTGGCCGGCGTCATCGGGCACGACCCCGGACGCCTCGATCCGCAGCGATTCGGCCCGGACCATGGCCTGGATGCCGGCCTGGTATTCGACCAGAATGACCCGCTTGGCCGCATCCGGACAGATCAGCAGGGCCTCGATCCTGGCGCTG
>JAUWAH010000458.1 GCA_030602145.1 Desulfobulbus sp. | reverse complement strand
AAGGAGCCACCCCTGTACAAGGTGCTCCTGCACAACGATGATTATACGACCATGGAATTCGTGGTATCGATCCTGGAAAACATCTTTCACAAGTCCCATCAGGAAGCGACCAGGATCATGCTCAATGTCCACCTCGAGGGCGTCGGCGTGGCCGGGATCTATACCCGGGAAATCTGCGAGACCAAGATCGCCATCGTCCACGAGTTGGCCAAGAAGAACGAATTCCCCCTGCGTTGTAGCATGGAAAAAGAATAGCAGTACCACCCCCAGAGCGAGCACCGCCTTATGTTGAGTAAAACGTTAGAAGCAGCATTAATCAGGGCCATCAAAGAGGCGAAAAGCCACAACCACGAATTCGTCACCGTCGAGCACATGCTCTATGGGCTGTTGTACGACGAGTTGACCGCCTATATCATCAGGGAATGCGGTGGCTCGGTGGAGACCCTCAAACAACGGCTTGAGTCTTTTCTGGCCTCGGAAATCCCCACCATCACTGCCGCCGGAGGCGGTGATCCCACCCAGACCATCGCCTTCAACCGAGTCCTGCAGCGGGCTGTTGCCCATGTGCAGAGCTGTGGCAAGAAAGAAGTTGATTCGGGCGACGTCCTGGTGGCCATCTTTTCCGAAACCGAATCACATGCCGTCTACTTCCTCAGTTCAGTGGGGGTCGGCCGGATGGCCGTCGTCAACCTGATCGCCCATGAACTGCCCGAAGGGCTGCAGCAGGAACCTTTTCCGCACCCGCCGCCGGACCCGCGAAATCAGCCGCAGCCAGGCAAGAGTGACAAGGAAGACCGGGCTTTGGCCGACTTCACCATCAACTACGCTCGACTCGCCGAGGAAGGCAAGATCGACCCGCTCATCGGCCGCAATGAGGAGATCAACCGGATGATGCAGGTGTTGTGCCGAAGAAAGAAAAACAACCCGTTGCTGGTCGGTGAACCGGGCGTCGGCAAAACCGCCATGGCCGAAGGGTTGGCACTGCGTATTCACGAGGACAAGGCGGCCAGAAGCCGGGGCGAAAAGGCAACGGTGCCGCAGCTGCTGCAGGACGTGGAGATCTACCAGTTGGATATGGGAACCCTGGTGGCCGGCACCAAATACCGGGGAGACTTCGAAAAACGGTTAAAGAGCGTGGTGGCGGCCATCGAGAAGAAGGAGAACGCCATCCTCTTCATCGACGAGATGCACACCATCGTCGGGGCCGGAGCGACCAGCGGCGGCTCCATGGATGCCTCGAACCTGCTGAAACCGGCCCTGCAGTCGGGGATCCTGCGCTGCATCGGCTCAACCACCTACGAGGAGTACAAGAACCAGATCGAAAAGGACCGGGCCCTGTCGCGGCGCTTCCAGAAGATCGATATCGAGGAACCAACCGTCGACGACTCCGTACAGATCCTGCGCGGCCTGCAATCCCGTTACGAAAAACACCACCAGGTCCGTTATTCGAAAGCGGCGGTCCGGGCCATGGTGGAATTGTCGGCCCGTTACCTCAACGAGCGTTTTCTGCCGGACAAGGCCATCGACGTGATGGACGAGGTGGGCTCCCTGTTCCGCCTGGAAAACCGCCAGAATACCGTGGTCAAGGTGCCTGACGTGGAGCGGGTGGTGTCGCGGATCGCCCGGATCCCGGCGCGCACCAGAAAAGCAGCCGACGTGGAGTCGCTGAAAGGGTTGGAAGGGACACTGCAAGGGGTGATCTTCGGTCAGGACCCGGCCATCGAGGCACTGGTCAAGGCGGTGAAGCGCTCCCGGGCCGGGCTGGGCAACCCCGATTCACCCACCGGCAGCTTCCTCTTCGCCGGCCCCACCGGTGTCGGCAAGACCGAGGTGGCCCGGCAGTTGGCCCGCGCCCTGGCGGTTCACTTCGAACGGTTCGACATGTCGGAGTATATGGAGAAACACGCGGTCGCCCGGCTGATCGGTGCCCCCCCGGGCTACGTCGGCTTCGACCAGGGCGGCCTGCTCACCGAGGCCATCCGCAAACACCCTTACTCGGTACTGCTGCTCGATGAAATCGAAAAGGCCCATCTGGACATTTTCTCAATCCTGCTGCAGGTGATGGATCATTCCACCCTGACCGACAACTCAGGGCGCAAGGCCGATTTTCGCAACGTCATCATCATCATGACCACCAACGCCGGGGCCCGGGAACTAACCGCCAACACCATCGGCTTTGTCGGCGACAAGACGCAAAAGGAAAGCAACAAGGCGGTTGAAAAGCTTTTCTCACCGGAGTTTCGCAACCGGCTCGACGGCATCATCACCTTCTCCGCTCTGGACAATGCGGCCATGCAAAAGGTAGTCGACAAACTGATCGGCGAATTGGAAGGGCAGCTCTCGGAAAAGCGGGTCAAGATCGAACTGACCACCGCCGCCCGGGAATGGCTGGCCGTCAAAGGCTACGATCCCGATTTCGGGGCCCGGCCGTTACGCCGTCTGATCATGCGGGAGATAGGCGACGTACTGGCCGAACAGCTCCTCTTCGGCGAGCTGGCACATGGAGGTGTGGCAAAGATCGGCATCCGCAGCGACGCCTTGCACTTCTCCTCCACCCCGTGAACCAACCCACCGACTCCCGGGCTCTCTTTCCCGGGAACCAGGCATACGGGGACCCATGACCGACTGTCTGTTTTGCAAGATCGCTGGCGATCTTGCAAA
>JAUWAH010000117.1 GCA_030602145.1 Desulfobulbus sp. | reverse complement strand
AGCAGACAGCCGACCAGACAGATCCGGGTGATCAGCGGGCCGGTCAGGAGCGGCTCGTCGGGCTCGCGGGGCGGCCGTTCCATCAGGCCCGGTTCCTTGGGCTCGAAGGCGAGCATCAGGCCCAGGAGCACCGCCGTGGTCATGTTGACCCAGAGAATCTGCACCGGCAGGATCGGCAGTTGACTGCCGGCGAAGACGGCGGTCAGAATGACCAGCCCCTCGCCGAGGTTGGTGGGCAGGGTCCAGGTAATGAACTTGACCAGGTTGTCGTAGACACCGCGCCCCTCCTCGACGGCGGCGGCAATTGAGGAGAAGTTGTCGTCGGTGAGCACCATGTCGCTGGCCTCCTTGGCGACCTCGGTGCCGGTGATGCCCATGGCCACGCCAATGTTGGCCTGGCGCAGAGCCGGGGCATCGTTGACCCCGTCGCCGGTCATGGCCACGACATGGCCGGTGGCCTGGAGGGCCTCGACCAGCCGCAGTTTCTGTTCCGGGGCCACCCGGGCAAAGACCGGCGTCTGTTCCACCGAAGCCCGCAGGGCATCGTCGGAAAGTTCGCTCAACTGCCGGCCGGTCATGGCCGACAGTTGCTCCTCCCCCTCACCCAAGCCGATCTGGCCGGCGATGGCCGCGGCGGTGACCGCGTGGTCGCCGGTGATCATCTTCACCCGGACACCGGCCTCATGGCAGGCCCGCACCGCCTCGACCGCCTCCGGCCGCGGCGGATCGATCATCCCCTGCACGCCGAGAAAGGTCAATCCCTCGGCCACATCGGCATGGGTCAACTCGGTGCCGGTTGATTGCCGTTCCAGGCGGGCAAAGGCCAGCACCCGCAATCCCTTGGCGGCGATGGCCTCGGCTGTCCGCTGGCAGGCTTCGGCATCCAGGTCTTCCATGCTGCCATCGATGGTCATGACCTGACGGCAGCGGGCCAGGATGCTCTCCACCGATCCCTTCAGGTAGACCACGGGACCGGTGTCGCTGTCGTGCAGGGTGGCCATGTACTGGTAACGGGATTCGAAGGGAATGATATCGCGGCGCGGATACCGGCCAGCGACCGTTTCCCGATCAAACCCGGCCTTGCGGGCGGCGACCACCAGGGCCGCCTCGGTGGGATCCCCCTCCACCCGCCACTCGCCGTTTTCTCCGGCGATCAGAACCGCATCGTTGCACAGCAAACCGGCAAGCAGACACTCGCGCAGGGCCGGCTGTCCCATCGGGTCCACCTGGTCATCCCCGGGGCCAAAGGTTCCCTCCGGATCATAGCCGACACCGGTCACCGTGTATTGCCTGCCGCCGGCAACCACCTCCTGCACGGTCATCTGGTTCTGGGTCAGGGTGCCGGTCTTGTCCGAGCAGATGACCGTGGTGCTGCCCAGGGTTTCCACCGCCGGCAGCTTGCGGATGATGGCGTTGCGCCGGGCCATCTTGGCGACCCCAATGGCCAGGGTGATGGTCATGGCCGCCGGCAGTCCCTCGGGGATGGCGCCCACGGCCAGGGCCACCGCCGCCATGAACATATCGATCCAGCTTTCCCCCCGCTGAACTCCCACCGCGAAGGTGACCGCAGCCAATCCCAGGATGATGTAGAGCAGCAACTTGCTGAAACGGGCAATCTTTTGGGTCAGCGGCGTGGCCAGGATGTCGGCGGCGGCGATCAAGGCGTTGAACCGGCCGATCGCGGTGCTGTCGCCGGTGCCCACCACCACGCCGGTGCCGATGCCGTAGGTCACCAGGGTCGAGGAGTAGGCCATGTTGTGTCGATCGGCCAGCACTGTGGGCTCGGGCATGGGCGCCTTGGCCTTCTGCACCGGGACCGATTCGCCGGTCAGCGCCGACTCGTCGACTTGCAGTTCCTTGACCGTCAGCAGCCGCAGATCGGCGGGGACCTTATCGCCGGATTGGAGCAGGACGATGTCGCCGGGCACCAGGTCGACCGCCGGCACCTGCCGTCGCTGACCAGCACGGAGCACGGTGGCCGAGTTGGTCATGGACCGCGACAGCGATTCGATCGCCCTGATGGCTTTGGATTCCTGCACAAAGCCAATAATCGCGTTGACCAGGACCACCGCGAAGATGACCCCGGCATCGATCCATTCCTGCAGCAGCAGGGTGACCAGGGTGGCCACGAGGAGAATATACACCAGCGGCTGGTTGAACTGCTGGGCAAATAGCGCCAGGGGGCCCTTGCCTTTCTGGACGGTCAGGGTATTGGCCCCGAACCGCTCCCGGCGGTGCGCCACCTCTTCAGCATCCAGGCCGTGGTCCGCCTGGCTTTCCAGCCGGGTCAGCACCTCCTCTTCAGCAAGATGGTGCCACGGTTGTTGCAGATATTTTCTCATGACGTCTCCTTGTCCGATATACCTTGCCGGCCCGTTCCGGTGTCGACGCTCTTGCCGCTCAGATGGAGCATGGTCCGCGCCACCAGGTAGGCAGAGACCGGCGCGGTGGTGAACAGGAACAGGGTGACCAGCAGTTCATGCACGCTCAACCCGTTGCCCTGGCCGCCGAAATGGAGCATCGAGGCGATCAGGATACCGCCGACCCCCAGCGTGGTGGCCTTGGTCGGCCCATGCAGCCGCGTGAACAGATCGGGCAGCCGGGCCAGGCCGATGGAGCCGATCAGGGCAAACACTCCGCCGATCAGCAGAAACAGGGAGGTGAACAGTTCGAGCATGGTTCCTCCTTTCGATAAACGATGTTGGGTCCGGCTCCGTTGCCATGCCGGAGCGTGGACTTTCCGGTTCGTTGTGGCCGGCCAACCTGGTCCAGCCATGCCGGTTATTCGATGATGTCGCCGCGCAGCAGGTATTTGCACAGGGCCACCGTGCCGACAAAGCCCATCAGGGCAATCAGCAGGGCCGCCTCGAAATAGACGGTGCTGTTCTGGTGGATGCCGTACAGAACCAGGAGCGCCACGGTATTGATGTACATGGTGTCCAGGGCGAGGATGCGATCCGCCCGGCTCGGCCCGCGCACCAGCCGCCAGAAATTAAGCAGCAGGGCCAGGGTGATGCACCCGAAGGCTATGGGCATGGCAATGGTCAGCATGCGAAGATCTCCTTGAGCGGCACTTCGTAGCGCTGTTTCATCCGGGCAATGAGCATCGCCTCGTCATCCAGATCGAGGACATGGATGAGCAGGGTACGCCGGTCGATGCTGAGATCGGCGGAAACGGTCCCCGGCGTCAGCGAGAGGGTGTGGGCGAGGACGACTATGGCGAACTCGTCCGTAAGGTCCAGCGGCAGCCGGATGAAGGCCGGCCGCAACCGTCGCACCGGGCCGAGGATCAACCTAGCCACGGTGAGATTGGCGACGACGATGTCCCAGAGCAGCACCGAGAAATAGACCAGCAGTCGCAGTGGCCTGCGGACATGCGGCCGATCGGGCCAGAACCTTTTGGTGCCCAGAGGCAGCGCCACGGCGAGCATCCCCCCCAACAGGATCTGGCCCGGGGCGGCGGAATTGGCCAGCAGCAGCCAGACCAGCCACAGGCAAAGACTCAGCAGGGGTTGGGGCAGCCAGCGATTCATGGTTTCTCCTCACCGCCGAGCACGGCCTCGATGTACCCGCCCGGACTCAACAGTTGTGCGGCGGCGGCCTCGGCATACCGGCTCGCCGGCGCCGCACCCACCGACAGCGCGACGCTTAAGGCAAGGAGCAGGACCGCCGGCACCAACCGCCAGCCGCTCTCCTCCGCCCGAGCCAATGTCTCGCCGGTTGTCCCCCAAAACAGGCGACTGCCGGCCCGACTCAAGGCCACCAGGGTCATCAGGCTGGTGAGCAGGACGGTCCCCCACAGCCAGACGCCGCCGGGGATGGGCACTGCCCGCAGCAGGAGCAGCTTGCCAACGAACCCGGCCAGGGGCGGCAGCCCCGCCGCGGCCACGGCCCCGAGGAAAAAGAGCCCGCCCAGAAGGAGCGGCCGGGCCGGCACCGGCCCCCGGACGAGATGATCGTCATGCTGGCCGCGCTCGGCGGCAATCAGATCAGCCAACAGGAACATCCCGCCGGCGACCCAGGTGGAGTGGGGCAGATAGTAGAGGGCGGCGCCGATGGAGGCAACGGTGAACTGACCGATGCCGGCGAGCAGCATCCCCACCGAGAGCACCACCAGATAGGCGATGAGCAGTCGCAGGCGCGGGGCGCCGAGCAAACCGATTCCGGCGGCAAGCAGGGTGACCAAGGCCAGTGGCGGCAGCAGCCCATCCGTCCAGCCGGCGGCCGGGAACGGGTGGAAGATCAGCGAACAGGTCCGAAGGATGGCGTAGACCCCCACCTTGGTCATGATGGCGAACAGGGCCGCCACCGGTGCGGTGACCGATCCATACAGGGCGGGCAGCCAGAGATGGAGGGGCAGGAGCGCCGCCTTGAGCCCGAAGACCACCAGCAGGAGGAGGGAGGCAGCCGTAAACAATCCGGCCGTGCCGGACAGGGCCGCCCCGCGCACCGCCAGATCGGCCATGTTCAGGGTGCCGGCGAGTCCGTAGAGCACGCCGACGCCGACGAGAAAGAGGGCCGAGCCGATCAGGTTGAGCACCACGTAGTGCAGGCCGGCGCGGACCCGCTCCGCTCCGCCGCCGTGCAGGGCCAGGCAGTAGGAGGCAATGAGCAGAATCTCGAAAAAGACGAACAGATTGAACAGGTCGCCGGTGAGGAAGGCGCCGTTGACCCCCAACAGCAGCAGGGGGGCAAAGACGTGAAAGTTGCGGCCGCGCCGGTCGTCGCCACCGCAGGCATGGACCAGGGCCGGCAGGGCCAGCAGCGCGGTGATGACCAGCAGCAGCGCGCTCAACCGGTCGACCACCAGGACGATGCCGAAGGGGGCGGGCCAGTCGCCCAGCCGGTAGACGGCTATTTCGCCGGTGGCGGCGGAGGCCAGCAAGCCCAGCGACACGGCCAGCAGCGCGACTCCGCAGACCAGGGAGACCATCCGCTGCCGCTCGATCGCCCGATCGGTGAGCAGCAGGTTGACCATGCCGGCCATGAGCGGCAGGATGAGCGGCAGAATCGGCCAGTGGTTCATGGCTCGCCCTCCCGACCGTCGACATGATCGCTCCCCAACTGGCCGAAGGCGCGCAGGGCGAGGATCACCACAAAGGCGGTCATGCCGAAGCCGATGACGATGGCGGTCAGCACCAGGGCCTGGGGCAAGGGGTCGGCGGCCCGGTCGGCGGCCCCGATCAAGGGCGGCGCGCCGCTCACCAGTCGGCCGGTGAACAACAGAAACAGGTTGATTGCGTAGGAGAGCAGCGACAAACCGACCGCCACCGGAAAGGTACGGGCGCGCAGCACCAGATAGACGCCGCAGGCGACGAGCACGGCAACGGTCAGGCTGGCAAGAGCTTCCATATCAGCCTCCCTTGCGTGCTTGGGCGCAGCGCCGGGACAGGCTGCCCAGGGTGGCGAGGATCAGCATGACCACTCCGACTACGGCAAGGAGGACCCCCAGATCGAAGAGCATGGCCGTGGCCAGTTCGATCTCGCCGATCAGCGGCAGGTCGACATGCCCGAAGGCCGAGGTCAGGAAGGGGTGGCCAAACAGCCAGGAGCCCAGGCCGGTGACGGTGGCCAGCAGCACCCCCCAGGCGATCATCCGATGATAGCGCGGCCGCCATTGCTGCCGGGTCCAGGCGATGCCGTTGGCCATGTACTGGAGGATCAGGGCCACCGCCGTCACCAGGCCGGCGATGAATCCGCCTCCGGGCGCATTGTGGCCGCGCAGGAAAAGATGAATGGCCATCAGCAGGGCCAGGGGCAGAAAGACGCGGGTGACCCGCGACAGGATCAGGGGATGGCGATCGAAGGCCAAGGGGTACAGACCGATCGCACGGTCCTCCTCGTCCAAGCAGAAGTTGTCCAGCAGGGCGTAGATGCCGACCGCAGCCAGGGCGAGGACGGTGATCTCGCCCAGGGTATCGAAGCCGCGGAAGTCAACCAGGATGACGTTGACCACATTGGCGCCGCCACCCCTGGGCAGGCTGTTGGCCAAAAAGTAGCCGGAGATGGTCTGGTCGGGCCGGGTCAGTATTCCCCAGGTGAGCAAGCCGGTACAACCGCCGATCCCCAGGGCCAGGAGCAGGTCGCGGCCGCGCCGCAGCGGCGTTGACAGGGGTGCGCTGCCCTGGGGCAGAAAGTGGAGGGCCAGCAGGAAGAGGAGGATGGTCACCACCTCCACCGCCAACTGGGTCAGGGCCAGGTCGGGGGCGGAAAAACGGACAAAAGCCAGGGCGGTGATCAGCCCAACCACGCTGAGGGCGATGAGGGCGGTATAGCGGCGACGGTGCCAGACAACGGTGAGCACCCCTGCCATCATCATCAGGACCGCTCCGGCCACGGTGGGTGTGTCCAGGCTGGTGAGCGGCAGCGGCCCGGTGAGCGGGTCGCCATCCAGGGCAAGGGGCAGGCCCACGGCGAGCAGAGCCGCCGTCACCAACAACCCGGCTCCACGCTGGAGGGAGCCGTTCTCCAGGGCACAGGTCAGTCGCCGGGCTGAGGCAACCAGCCGTTCCAGCACCGTACCGAAGAGCACATGGGCATCGACCGTGGGCCAGAACCGCTCATGGGCGGCAAACAGGGCATGCCTCCGGCTGTAGAGCAACAGGCCGCCGGCCAGGGCGATCAGACTCATGACCAGGGGGAGATTGAACCCGTGCCACATGGCCAGGTCGTACGGCGGCAGCGGGCCGCCGACCACGGCGCCGGCGGCCAGGGCGAGAAAGGGTGCCACGGTCAGGGTGGGCCAGACCCCCACCACCAGACACTGCCCAACCAGGACCATCACCGGCAGCCGCATGAAGGGCGGCGGTTCGTGGGGCGGATAGACGGGCAGATTGACCGGCTCGCCGTTGAAAAAGACATCGTGGATGAAGCGGGCCGAGTAGGCCACCGAACAGATGGCCGCCAGGGTAGCCGCCGCCGGCACCAAACCGCTCCATGAGCCAAGTGCTTCCAGGTACAGGGTTTCGGCGAAAAACATTTCCTTGGACAGGAAACCGTTGAGCAGGGGCACGCCGGCCATGGCGGCGGAGGCGACCATGGCCAGCGCCCCGGTCTGCGGCATGTAGCGCCACAGCCCGTTGATCCGGCGCATGTCGCGGGTGCCGGTCTCATGATCGATGATGCCGGCGGCCATGAACAGCGAGGCCTTGAAGGTCGCATGGTTGATGATATG
>JAUWAH010000304.1 GCA_030602145.1 Desulfobulbus sp. | reverse complement strand
GAATCAACCGTTTTTTTTCGTCAGCACCTTAACCGCTCCCGTCGGCCAGGGCTGAGACAACAGCAAGCAAGGCAACTTCTATGGTCATTCTTCCCGAATTGGTGCTGGCCGCCGGTGCGCTGGCGCTCTTCCTGGTCAGCCTGGGTACGACACCTTCGCCGCAGAAAACGAAGTCGGTGGCTGTTCTCTTTGGTCTTGCCACCTTCGCCGCCACCCTGTTCTCTTTTCAGTCCCAGGATGTGCTGTTTTACGGCTCCTATGCGGTCGATCAGTATTCCCAACTCTTCAAAATGATGATCGGTTTTTCCCTGACCATGCTGCTGGTCTTCGGCAAAGACCTCAAGGGGATCAACCCCTCCATCCGGCCGGAGTACTATCTGTTTCTGTTCCTCAGCGTGCTCGGCCTGATGATGCTGGTCAGTTCGGTGGAGTTGATCGCCATCTTCATCTCGTTGGAACTGTCCTCCTTTGCCCTTTATCTGCTGGTCCCCATGCGCGACGACCGGGCCGGTCTGCGCATGCAGATGGAGGCTGGCATGAAGTATATTCTCTTCGGGGTCCTGGCCACCGGTTTCATGCTCTACGGCATGAGCCTGCTCTTCGGACTTACCGGCACCACCTACCTGAAAGAGATTCTCGAAACGCTCGCCAAGGGTGACCTCCAACCGACGGTTGCCGTCGCCGTCCTCCTGGTGCTGGCGGGATTTTTCTACAAGCTGGCAGTCTTTCCCCTCCATTTCTGGGTGCCGGATGTGTATCAGGGGGCGTCCAACGAAACCACCGCTTTCATCGCCACTCTGCCCAAATTCGGCGCCGTGGCCCTCTTGATCCGTTTTCTCACCGTGCCCACAGGCCATAACATTTTTCTTGTCGAACTGATGGCGGTTCTGGCGCTTTGTTCGATGTTCTACGGCAACCTCGGTGCCCTGGTGCAAAAGGATATCAAACGAATGCTCGGCTACTCGGGCATCGCCCATGCGGGGTTCATCCTGCTCGGTTTGCTTTCGCTTGACCGGGAGGGCTATGGTGTGGCCATTTATTACATTGCCGGCTACGTCCTGATGAATCTCGCCTGCTTCCTGGTGATCTGCACTGTTTCCAAGGAAGGGGAAAACCTGCGGATAGAGGATGTCAACGGTCTCTACAAGCGGCAGCCTGTACTTGCCTTTGTGCTGGCCGTTGGTCTGTTCGGCCTGGCCGGAATTCCACCCTTTGTCGGCTTCATGGGCAAGTTCATGATCCTGACATCGGCCCTGCGTGCCGATCATCTGGTGGTGGTCTGCCTGGCCGCCATCAATACAGCCATTGCCATCTATTATTACCTCTCGGTGGTCAAGGCAGCCTATACTGCCGATCCAGGAGAACACCCGGCGGTCACCGTCCACCCGGTTATCCAACTGGCCGGCGTGATGCTGGTGGTGGCCATCATCCTACTGGGTGCCTTGCCGGCCCGGCTTGTCGATTATGCCAGCCTGGTCGTCCAGACATTGCCATGAGAAGGCGCGAAACGATGAAAGCAAAAAAGGGGGGAGCCTGAAGAGGCGCCCCCCTTTTTGTGGGTGTTGATCGGGAAAAGAATTAGCCCAGGTACTCAAGGCCCGGGGCGGGAAAGCCTGAGCAGAGTTGCTGCACCGCAGCGGCGATATCGGCCTGGAGGGCAGTGTTGGCCGGGTCGGCGATCACGGCGTCGATCCACTTGCCGATCTGCACCATCTGCTCCTCCTTGAAGCCTCGGGAGGTGACTGCAGCCGAACCAAGGCGGATGCCGCTCGGGTCAAACGGCTTACGGGTATCATAGGGTACTGCGTTATAGTTCAGGACAATGCCGGCTGCATCCAAGGCCTTGGCGGCGATTTTTCCGGTCACGCCCTTGTTTGTCAGGTCGATCAGCATCAGGTGGTTGTCGGTGCCGCCGGTGACGAGGTCAAAGCCCCGTTCGATCAGGGTGGCGGCCAGGGCCTGGGCATTCTTCACGATCTGGGAGGCGTACTGCTTGAAGGCGTCGGTGGAGGCTTCCTTCAGGGCAACGGCGATGGCGGCGGTGGTATTGTTGTGCGGTCCGCCCTGCAGCCCCGGAAAGACCGCCTTGTCGATGGCGGCGGCATATTCCTGCTTGCAGAGTATCATGGCACCACGGGGACCGCGCAGCGATTTATGGGTGGTGGTGGTGACCACGTCGGCATAAGGAATGGGCGAAGGATGGGCCCCACCGGCGACCAGACCGGCAAAATGGGCCATGTCCACCAGGAGCAGGGCGCCGCAGGCATCGGCGATTTCCCTGAATCGAGGGAAATCAAGGACTCGTGAATAGGCGGAATGGCCGGCGATCAGGATCTTGGGGCGGCAGGCCAGCGCCTTGTCACGGATGGTGTCATAGTTGAGCCGGCCCGTCTGCTGATCAAGCGAATAGGACTCGGCATTGAAATACTTGCCGGAGATGGACACCTTGGCACCATGGGTCAGGTGGCCGCCATGGGGCAGGGCCATGCCGAGGATGGTATCGCCGGGAGCGAGAAAGGCAAGGTAGACTGCCAGGTTGGCCGGTGAGCCTGAGTAGGGCTGGACGTTGACATGCTCGGCGCCGAACAGGTCTTTGGCCCGCTGGATGGCCAAGCTTTCGACCTGATCGATGTACTGCTGCCCTTCGTAGTAGCGCTTACCGGGGTAGCCTTCCGAGTATTTGTTGGTCAGCACGGAGCCGGTGGCCTCCATGACCGCCGTCGAGACATAATTCTCCGAGGCAATCAAGCGGATTTTGTTTTGTTGCCGCTTTTCTTCCTGACTGATCAGGTGGAAGATTTCAGGGTCGCGTTGTTGTAGGTCGCTCATCTTGACTCCTTCAAGAACTGGAAATGGTGGCAAGACAGGGGGCGATGCAGCTGCTTTTGACGGGCGGTTCTGGTCCGCTTCGGTCTTGCCGGAATATCAAGCATAAAGAATGGTTGTAAAGAACATCCTGAAACATTTTGAAAGGTAAGCATAATACTCAACCTGTTCGTCGTTGCACAGCAGAAAATATCGGTTTGAAGGGCGTACCCTGTCGCGAAATGTAAGCCGGGGCAGAGGGGCGCGATGGGGATGGAGGCCGTCATCGGCCCACTTTCTGGTTGCGCATCGCCATGTTGCTTTCTGATCAACTCGGGTTATGGTGCAAGGAAGGACAGTGCCGGAGCGGCATGCCTTGTTGGCAGCATTGATGCGGACTCGACCGGCGCTGAAGGACTTGAAGGGTCAAGCTGTGAAAAGGAGGTAGACCATGCGCATGATCGTCTTGCTGTTTTTCTGTCTGTTGCACGCCGGCAACGGATTTGCCGGCAACGGCCCGGTCCGGTATACCATTCAGGACGAAACCTTTGAGGGATACTTTCTGCGTTCCGCGGCCGATGCGCCTTTGGTGATTCTGGTGCATGACTGGGACGGACTCACCGACTACGAGATTAAACGGGCTGAAATGCTCAACGCATTGGGGTACGCGGTTTTTGCCGTGGATCTGTTCGGTGCCGGAATCCGGCCCAAGGACATTGAGGAGAGAAAACAACGGACCGGCACCCTGTACAATGACCGTCCTCGCTTCCGGGCACTGTTGCAGGGTGGCTTGCAGGCGGCAAAAGAGCAGGGGGGGAACATCGCCAACAGTGTCGCCATGGGATACTGTTTTGGCGGCGCCGCAGTCCTGGAATGGGCGCGCGCCGGCGCCGCCTTCAAGGGGTTCGTTTCCTTTCACGGCGGCCTGGATGTGCCGGAAGGGCAAAATTACAAGGCGACTCAAGGCAACATACTGATCCTGCACGGGACGGCGGACACCGCTGTCACCATGACCCAGTTCGCCGCCTTGGCCGAGCAGCTCGAGCATGAAGGGGTCCGCCATGAAATGATCACCTACAGCGGCGCTCCCCATGCATTTACCGTATTCGGGTCGGAGCGCTATCGTGAGGATGCGGACAGTAAGTCGTGGCGGCGGTTCACCGAATATCTGGCCGAGACACTGCGGTGATGTAATCGGCGGACATGATAGTCAGGTTGCCATCGTTTTCTATTTTCTTGATATAAAGCTTGATGGAATCGTAAAAAGTATTCTTTTTTAACTGGTTAATTTTACGCAAAAAATACCAAAATTATCCTTGCCATTTTTCTCGCATTTTGTTATTATTTCACGCAATATCAATGCAATGCGAGACAACGCCATGTTTCACG
>JAUWAH010000446.1 GCA_030602145.1 Desulfobulbus sp. | reverse complement strand
GGATCATTCGCGGGTTGGAGGGCGGATTGCCGGTGCCCGACGATCTCCCCGGCGATCTCACCGACCGCCTCCGCCACCGATATGGTTCCGGTCACCTGCCGATCATCGCCATGACCGCCCACGCCATGGGTGAGGACCGGGACCTCTGCCTGGCCGCCGGCATGGACGGCTACCTCACCAAGCCTTTCCAGCCGGCCCAGTTGGCGGCCGCCCTGCGGGGGCTGGTATCAGCACCACCGATGAAGGGCGGCAACCATACCGACCATGCAGCGTCGCCCACCACCGAACCGACGGAACCGGACAGACCCACTGCCAACCAGATCGCCGCCCATCTGCGTGCCAGTACACCTTTCCGTCCCGAGCAGATCGAACGACTGCTGATCGCCGCCCGTCGGAGCATCGGCGACAATCTCACCAAGGCCCGGGAAGCGCTGGACCGGCATGATTATTCGGCGCTGGGCCACGGTGCCCACACCCTCAAGGGCACCCTGCTCCAGTGCGGGCTGAACGAACTGGCGGCCACGGCGGAGACCCTGCATCGCACAACCCTTGACCAAACCGGCCCGGACCCAGCCCACCTGCTTCAGGATCTGGAACGCCGCCTGGTCGATTTGACCTTTCAGGAGAGTGTCCATGATTGAACAGCCATCGGAACAACGGACCCGCGAGTTGGAAGCCCTGCACGCCATGGCCCTGGCCATCGGCGCCTCGCTGACCCTGGACGAGATCGCCACCGCCTCCATGCGCTCCATGCTGGACGCCAGCCAGGCCGACCTGACCTTTCTGTTCCTCCGCGACGGCAACCGATTGACCCTGCACACCATCATGCCGCCCGAAGGCTCGGCCCGGCTGGGCATCGTCCCCGAACACCGGGTGGGCGAGTGCCTCTGCGGCCTGGCGGTCCAACAGGCCAAACCGATCTTCTGCCAGCACATCGACCGGGACACCCGCTGCACCTGGGAGGAATGCAAACAGGCCGGCATCCGCTCCTTCGTCGCCCTGCCGTTGAAGTCCGGAGAAACCATCATCGGCGTCATTGGACTGGCCTCGCTGGTCGAACGGGATTTCAGCAGCCAGTCCGCCTTCCTCGAAACCATGAGCCATCAGGTGGCCATGGCCGTGGCCAATGCCCGCCTGTACCAAACGGTTCAGCGGGAGCTGGCCGAACGGAGACAGGCCGAAGAGCGGTTGCGCCTCACCCAGTTCGCCGTCGATCAGGCCGGCGAAGCGATCTTCTTCATCACCTCGGAAGCGCGGTTTTCATACGTCAACGAAGTTGCCTGCCGGAGCCTGGGCTATTCGCGGCAGGAACTGCAAGCCATGACCGTCCATGACATCGATCCGGTCTCCTCGGTCGAGGCCTGGCCAACACTCTGGAAAGAAGTCGAAAAGAAGGGCACCATCGAGATCGAAAGCCTGCACCGGCGGAAGGACGGCTCCACCTTTCCCGTCGAAATCAAATCGACCTACATAACCTTCGAGGGTCAGGTGTACAACGTCGCCTTTGTCCGCGACATCAGCGAACGCAAACAGGCGGAACAGGCACTGCGGGAAAAGGAGGAACTGTTCTCCACCGTGTTCGCCCTCTCCCCAGCCCCGATGGTGATCTCCGACCCCGACACCGGCCGCTTCATCGACGCCAACGAACAGTGGCTGCGGATGCTGGGCCACACCAGGGAAGAAACCATCGGCCAAACGTCCTACGCCCTCGATATCTGGGAAGACCCGGCCATCCGGACCACCATGGGCAAAAAGATCAGGGAACACGGTTTTCTCCGGGAAATTCCGGTCCGTTTCCGTACCAAGTCCGGCGAATGCAAGGACACCCTCTGGTCGGCGGTGCTCGTCACCCAGGGCGGCTCCGAGGTCATGCTCTCGCTGATCTACGATTTTACCGAACGCAAACAGGCCGAGGAAGCGCTGCGCTTCACCCAGTTCGCCATCGACCACTCCGCCGATCAGGTCTTCTGGATCGACGAGCAGGCGCGCTTCACCTACGTCAACGACCAGGCCTGCCGAACCCTCGGCTATTCGCGGGATGAACTGCTGCGCATGACGGTGCACGACATTGACCCGTCTTTTGCCCCGGCTCATCGCACCAACTTCCGCCAACGGCTCAAGGACCAGCGGTTTATCCTCTTCGAGACCGTGCACCGCAACCGGGCCGGCCAGGTCTATCCGGTCGAAATCCGCTCCAACCATGTCGAATACGGCGGCCAGGCCTTCAACTGCGCCTTTGTCCAGGATATCAGCGAGCGGAAACGGACGGAGGCGATCCTCAAGGCCAAGACCGAGGAACTCGATCAATTGTTTTCCGTAACCCTGGACCTGTTCTGCATCGTCGATGCCGACGGCACGATATTACGCCTCAATCCGCAGTGGGAGAAGGTACTCGGCTACTCCCTGGCCAAACTGGAGCGGTCGCGCTTTGTTGACCTTGTTCATCCCGAGGATCTGAAATCGACCCGGGATGTCTTTCGGCGAGCCGGACAGGAACCGGTTCTCGATTTCACCAACCGTTATCGGTGCAAGGATGGTTCCTTTCGTTGGCTGGAATGGCGTTCCGTTCCCTCAGGCAACCTCATCTACGCGGCAGCCCGGGACGTCACCGAGCGCAGACAGATCGAGTGGGAGTTGCTCGAATCGCACCGCATGCTCCGCGATGTGCTCGAACACATCCCGGTACGGGTGTTCTGGAAGGATCGGGAAGGCCGGATCCTGGGCTGCAATCGATTGTTCGCCCGGGATGCCGG
>JAUWAH010000322.1 GCA_030602145.1 Desulfobulbus sp. | reverse complement strand
CCGGCATGACCGAACGTGGCCTGGCCGGCAGGATCAGTCGCGACTTCAAGCGGTTGCGCACCGTTTACGGCCGGTGGCTCGGCGCGACCCTCCGCCACCGGCCGGCGGTCTATCTGGTCTGGATTGTCCTGGGCCTGCTGTCGGTGCCCATGTTCAGGATGTCGGCCAAGGAACTGGCGCCGGTCGAGGACCAGGGCGTCATTTTCGGCATCGTCGAGTCGGCGGCCAACTCCACCCTCGACCAGAACCGGCTGTACACCGCGGCGGTGGACAAGGCATTCCGCAGCGTTCCGGAGACCGATTTCGTCTTTCAGCTCACCCAGCCCAGTTCCGGCTTCAGCGGCATGGTGGTCAAGCCCTGGCAGGAACGCCAACGGACCATCTTCGAGATCATGCCCGAGGTGGCGATGAAACTGCACGGCATCAGTGGCATCCGCGTCCTGCCGGTGACCCCGCCGGCCCTGCCCGGCGGCGGCCAGTTTCCGGTGGAGTTTGTGATTGCCTCCACCGCCGAACTTGACCAGATCCTCGAATTCGCCGTCAAGATCCAGCAGGCGGCCACCCGGAGCCGCCTGTTTGCCTTTCCGCCGCTGATGGACGTCAAGATCGACCAGCCCCAGGCGGAGGTGGTCATCGATCGCGACAAGGTGGCGGCTCTCGGGCTCAATCTCCAGCAGATGGGGGACGATCTGACCACCATGGTCGGCGGCAACTATGTCAACCGCTTCAATATCGCCGGCCGCAGTTACAAGGTGGTGCCCCAGATCGTGCGTACCGACCGGCTCAATCCCGACCAGTTGAGCGATATCCATGTCACCGGCCCGACCGGCCAGCTGGTGCCGCTGTCCACCGTGGCCACCCTCAAGGAGAGCACCGTGGCCCGGTCGTTGAACCGGTTCCAGCAACTGAACGCGGTGATGATCAGCGCCTATCCGGTGCGCCCCCTGGATGAGGCCCTGCGCTTTCTCGAAGACGAGGCCGCCAAGATCCTGCCCCAGGGGTACACCCTCGATTACACCGGCGAATCCCGTCAGTTGCGGGTCGAAGGCAACACCTTCCTGATGGCTTTCAGCCTGGCGGTCATCCTGATTTTCCTGGTGCTGGCCGCCCAGTTCAACAGCTTCCGCGATCCCTTCGTCATCCTGGCCGGCTCCGTGCCCCTGGCGATGTTCGGTGCCCTGGTCTTCACCTTCCTCAAGATGCCCGACCCCAATGTGCCGTACTGGACCAAGGGGTGGACCACAACGCTGAACATCTATTCCCAGGTCGGCCTGGTGACCCTGGTGGGCCTGGTGGCGAAAAACGGCATCCTGATCGTCGAATTCGCCAACAAATTGCAGGTGCAGGGGTTAAGCAAGCAGGCCGCCGTGCTCGAGGCATCCATGACCCGCTTGCGGCCGATCCTGATGACCACCGGCGCCACCATTGCCGGCCATTTCCCGCTGACCCTGGTTTCCGGAGCCGGGGCCGCGGCCCGTAATTCCATCGGTCTGGTCTTGGTGGGCGGCATGGCCATCGGCTCGTTGTTCACCCTCTTCGTGATCCCGTCGATCTACATGCTGGTCGCCAGGGATCATGGCCGCGACCGAACACCGGAATAATTCCGGTGACGGTGGAACGTTACGGATTTCAACAGGGATGCGGGGCGGAGGCTGTCGACAGGAAGAACCAGGCATGACAGTGGTGCCTGCAAAGACAAAAGGCCGGACGGGCAGATCTGCCCGTCCGGCCTTTCTTGTGGCCGGGAGGATGGGGGCGTTCAGTCGGTGTTGATGATCATGTAGCCGATGTTTTCCGCCGGATGGCTGACTTCCCAGTCCTTGGATTTCTCCTCTTCGATTTTCACCTGAAAACCGCTTGTGGTGACCGACCGCAGCCGCAGGGCCGAGGTATCGGTGTCGTTGGTGGTCTGCATGTCGGCCAGCACCATGGGGGTCTGAGCGTAGCTGCCCCGGAGGGTTTGCGCATACCAGGAACTGGTCGGCCTGGAGCCGGTGGTGGCCACCTCGTACTGGACGGCGCCGATGGTGCCGCGACCCGGCTCCCAGGCGACGAAGTGCACCGTTTCGTTGGCGTGAGTATTCCTGTTCCTCTCCTGTTCCCGGAAGTAGTAGGAGAAGCCCGACAGGCCGATGTTTCTCATCCGGCCGCTGATGGTATCGCTTTCATTGACCGAGGCGACGGTGGTCATCACCACCGGAGTCTTGGCAAACGAGGCGGTGAAGGGCACGGTTTTGAAGGAGGTGGTACCGGTGAAGGATCCGGCCTCGACGATCGAGCCATCCGGCAGGGTGGTGCGTCCCTTCTCCAGAACCAGGTAGTTGACCGTCTCCGTTGGGTGAGTGCCATCCAGGTAGTTCCACTCATACAACCGGACGTCGAACCCGGTCTTGGTGACGTTACGGATGCGGACTACGCAGGGGTCGCTGTTGTTGAAGCGCGGTGGACCGACCACAACGACGGGATTGGCGAAGGGTGTGTCGAAGGTGACCCGCTTCCAGCTCGAGGTCACCGTCACCTCGCCGGCCTCGATGCTGATCGCCGGTGTCTGCTGCTGCACGGCCTGGACGGTAATGGTTGTGTTGGCCGTGCTGGTGGCGCCCTTGCCGTCGGTCACGGTCAGCTTGGCGGTGTAGGTGCCGGCGGTGGTATAGGTGTGGCTTGAGGATTGACCGGAACCTGTTGCGCCGTCTCCAAAATTCCACAGGTAGGAGGCAATGGTACCCGTGGAGGAAGCTGCATTGAAGCTGACGGCCAGCGGGGCGGTGCCGCTCTGGACGTTGGTCGTCACGACGGCCTGCAATGCCGGTGTTTCAGCAGGTTTGGTGAAGGTGAAGGGGGTGGAATGCGGGCTTTCGGTGCCGTTGCTGAAGGCTGCGGTCAGGGTGAATTTGGCGCTGTCCGCGTTGAGCGACACTTGGCAGGCGAGCGACGTGGCGCTGGGAATTTGGGTCTGACAGGCAAGGCTTCCTTCATGATAGAGGTTGAACCCGGTCAGCGTATACCCGCTTGGCGCGGTATATGCGGCCCATTCGGCGTTAATCGAGACAGCGGTGGCGGCTGTGGCGACGGTCGGCAGGCCGATAGCGAAGGCGACGATGGAAAGGATCTGTTTGAGTTTCATGGCGATTTCATCTTAAAGAAGAGGAACGGGAAGACAGTTGACAATGATGGAAGAGCAGTTTGCATGCCTGTTTGTCGCCACATTGTGTAACCACGTGTTGAGACGGGGCATGTTTATGGAATGATATGGCTTTTTTTCTATTCGACGGACGGACCTTCCTTGCGGTGGTCCGCTTGCTTGCGGAGAGTGACGGGCAATAACGATTTCGACATCGGGCTGAATTTCGATTCCGTACCCGAATGGCAACGGTACCCGCTTCGCGGGAATGAAACCGACAAGCGGGCCGGGCGAGCCGATCACTCGATGTCTGCCGGCGCACAGGTTTGAGAAGATGGTTATTGGGAACCATTTACCCCCTGTGTTTGATCGCCAACAATGGTATGCTGAAAACGGTGGGGGGGAACCGATCCATGCTGTGAACGGATCGGCCGGCCATTCCGTGGTCAGGTTGAAGACAGGAGGAACAGTCTATGGGGCACAAATTTTTCAACATCAAGCGCCTAAGTGCATGGGCGCAGATACTCGCCATAATGGCCGCCCTGCTGCTCGGAATTCCGGGATGGGTGCTGGCCAAGCGGGGCGGTGATCAGATACGGTCGACGGTGTACGGTGTTGTCGAAACCAGGCCGGAGACCCTGGTGGGGAGATGGGTGATCGGCGGGCGGGTGTTCATGGCCGATGGCACCACCGAGTTCGACCAGTCCGAGGGACCGTTGCGGGTCGGGGCCTGCGCCAAGGTTCATCTTCGCGACGGATTCGTATACGAGATAGACAGTGAACCCATGCGCAACTGCCCATAAAAGGGGACAGACGCGGCTCGTTCTTGTCGCCGGCATCCTCCTGCTGCTGACAGGAGTGGTGCTCGGCGGCTGCGCCCGGCGGCCGGCCG